>NZ_KV817411.1:0-56979 GCF_001814695.1 Streptococcus sp. HMSC066E07 | reverse complement strand
TCTGTCTAGCTTAATTTTACAAATTGGGTTTTAAGAATATCACTATCGTAATTAGTTGAATATATCTTTATTAAAATCAAGTTTTGTTTATAGATTGATTTTAATAGTAGAACCCTTGATTTTATTCAAAGGAGAAAAATATGGCGAAACCTAAAAGCAAGAAACTACCTCATTTGTCCCAAGTGTTGAAAATAATATCTAAAAATCAAAAAGATTTTCCGAATGTGTCTGGTTGGAGAAATAATTCTGAGAGGCTCAATACGTTAGTTTCAATATTGGTAACAGAAACTCATCCTTCTATTGAGCAATGGTGGGATAGCAAAATTGAATATAGTGACTCTCAAGTTTCGAACATTGTTTCTGGGAAAAGCTTTATCCATCATTTAATATGGCAGTATTATCAAGGAACTTTAAAAGAACTTCCTAGCAATGAACGATTAACATATCGTGAGCATATAAATCAATTAACAGAAAAATTAAAGAATAAAGATAATAAGTTTTCTTGGAGGAGACCTCCTTTTCTTACGAATCCTATTTGTCAAAAAATTTATGAATATTTTGATTCTTGCACTGGAGATATTGGGGATTTGGATTTAAAGAGGTTAGAGAAAAAGCTTCGTTCTGGTGAATGTGAAGATTTCTTTGCCTCAATATTATTCTTTATAGCGGCAGACATGCCTCAAATTGAAGATAATGAGTACGGTGAAAGGCATTTAGAAATTATCAAGTCAAGCCAACGATTCTTCAATGATATTGCACAAGATTTAAACGAAGGAAAATATTATGATTACTATCATAGAAAAATTATTGTTACTCCAGATATCAAACAAAAGAAAATAATAAATGAACATACTTTATCATTCAAAGCCCCGTTGTTGAACAGGAGCAATAATCTTAGTAGGGATAGTCTGCAATTTAATTTTAGCTTTGATAATTTTGAAAAGTATGATTTCTTTTCCATGAAAGAAATGGCTATTAATGGTGTAGATTTTCTTGACAAACACATTCCTCTTCCTGAAAATCCAGAAGTTAAGTTAGAGGACAGGTATTGTTACAAAAAACGATTCTTATATCCTAATATCCCCGATAACACCTCTTATGAAGTAAGACGAACCACTCAAGCTCTTTTGGGGTTTCCCATCACAGAATCAACATACCACTTGCCGTTTTCGACGAATGATTTCAAATTTGAAATATCAATGAGTCAGCTCAACAAAGATGACAATATGTTTTTTGATATTTTTTGTGCATTCTTCACTCCATTTGACAGAACTAAAAGACTATCATTTATAAAATCAAGCAGTAAACATTTTGAAGTTCATATAAAAGAATTTGTACCAAAAGGGAGCGGTGTGAAAGTTATTATAAAACCTTCACTGTCCAATTTGAATTTTAGCACAGGACAAAATATTAATCTTACGGCTGAACAGATAAATATTACAGGTGTTTGGGAAACCAGACCTGAAACGGACTATAAAGATGAATAGTATTGACAAAAATATAAAAATATGCTAATATATAAAAGTAAAATTAAAATTAAATAAATTTTCGTAACTTACCAGAAATTACTTCTGAAAGTTAATCCCTTGCATTTGGTAGAAAGTTTTAAAGTCTACCTAGCAAGTGGTAGATTAATATTTTTTAGAGGTGATTTTATGTTCCCAGATTTTTCTTTAGAAGAAGCTTTGATTTATAATGCAACAGCTCACGACCCATACAGTAAAGAATCCGTGGCGAGAAGAATGATTGCATCGGGCGTATCGGAACGAGCGGTTTCAATATTGTTAGGCATGGATCTCGAACAGATAGAAAAATTGAGCTGTTCAGATGCCATTATGCTTATGAAGCTACTAGATGGTTTTAACGATGTTTTTCATAGGTATGAGGCAACAGAAGGAATTCTACCTCAAGCATATAGAAACGTGGAGAAAGTCAAGGAGTGGTACACTGAACACGGCATAGAAGAGCCCAATCTTTTCCGAGATAGTGTAGATATAGACACTGGATTTGCACGAGTTTTTGGTTTGACTCCTTCTCAACATAAAGACTTTATAGAAAGATATGTTGATAAAAAATAATTTTTAAGCTCACATTTGTGGGCTTTTTCCTTTATGAAACTTTTTCGAAAAACTAATTCAAAACAAAATAAAAACCGCAAGAAACTTCGAAAATCCTTGCGGTTAGGGCAGTAGCTATCTTAATTCAACTCCTAAAATTTCAACGGTTTCGTTTTTTAGGTTTTCAATCCAGTCCGTCGGGTCGTTGGCTTGCTTGGTTTTAAAATAGTAATATCCCGCCATTTCAGGGTTTCGAAACTGGCACATATAAACCAAAGAATCCGCCTCAGTTAACGGTTGGCAAATTTCGAAAGTTTCCTTGGCGAAAAGGTTATTAAAATCAAAATTTTTCGGCAAAAGATAACCCAATTTCGAAACTGCTCCCAGTTCCATATATTCTGTTTTTTCCATTTTAATCCTCCCATTCTTTAACAAAACCAACTTCGGTTTGTAAGGTTTCAAGCAAATTTTGGATAAATTCTTGTTTGGTTTTATAATCGTCCATAATTTCCTTATCTGTTAAACATTTATTACTGGACAATGATAACTCTCATCAGGGAAGAAGTCCAGCCCATTTTCGATGTATTTTTTACAATCTAAAACAGATGGGGGAGTCAGTTTTTTGGAGTTTTCGAAAGTTCGATGAACAGAGAATTTTTCTTCGGCGTGAGAATATTCAGGCGTAATTTACGCCAGTTTTTGAATGGCTGATTTAGAGATTTTGTACTTTCGCAATGTTTAAATGTAGTTATTTATTTTTGAAGAATCGCTTGCTAGTACGCCTGAAAACGCTCGTAGAATGATAATAAGTCGCCTGACGAAACTGCTCAGAAACGGCGGTGTTATGCGGAAACAATCTGACGCGATGCGAAGGGCGGTGCGAAAGGGGTTACGTACTTACTTTTCAACAATTTAGCAGAGTATTTTTATAAGTGTGATATAATAGAAGTATAATTTGTTCTGATAGTTTATTTTATGGAGAAGTAGATTTTTAGAATGCGGAGGTTCAATATGGTTGAGTTTATAAAGTCTAAGAAAGAAATGAGTGAGGAGGATATTAAAGCAAATTTCATCACTCCTGCTATTGTATCCAAAGGATGGAAAAATGGTGAGCATATCGCTTACGAGGAATACTTCACTGATGGTCGAATCGAGGTTAGAGGAGATAAGGCTCGTCGCAAAGAAGGGAAAAAATCAGACTATTCATTGTATTACCAATTTGGAACTCTAATTGCAATCGTTGAGGCAAAGGATAATAAACATAGCGTTCGAGCGGGATTACAACAAGCGATTGAATATGGTGAGATTTTAGATGTTCCTTTTGTTTATTCTTCGAATGGTGATGGCTTTATTGAGCATGACCGTATCACAAGAGAAGAGCGTGAGCTGGCGCTAGATGAATTTCCCACTCGTGAAGAATTATTTTCTCGTCTGAAGAAGGAAAAAGGACTAACGTCTGAAATAGCAGAAGCTATCTCAACTCCATATTACACAGATGCCTTCTCAACTAAAACGCCGCGATATTATCAGCAAATAGCTATCAACCGTACAATTGAAACAGTTGCCAGAGGACAAAAACGAGTAATGTTTGTGATGGCAACAGGAACGGGAAAAACATTCATGGCTTTTCAAATTATTCATCGTCTTCGAAAATCTGGTTTGGCTAAACGAGTTTTATTTTTAGCGGATAGAAACATCTTAGTAGACCAAACGATGGCTGAAGACTTTAAGCCATTCGAAAAGGTGATGACGAAAATTACTCCAAAACTTTTGAATGCTCCTGAAAAATTAAATTCTTTTGAAATTTACCTAGGACTTTATCAGCAACTAACTGGTGAAGATGGTACTGAAACGCATTATCAAAAGTTCGACAAAGACTTCTTTGATTTAATCGTAATTGATGAAGCGCACCGTGGCTCAGCCAAGGAAGACAGCAACTGGCGTAAGGTGATTGATTATTTCAGTTCTGCGACACAAATTGGTATGACGGCAACTCCTAAAGAAACCAAGGATGTCTCCAATATGGAATACTTCGGGGAGCCAATTTATACTTATAGTTTAAAACAAGGAATCGAGGATGGTTTTTTGGCTCCGTATCGTGTTATGAGAGTTAATTTAGATGTGGATGTGGATGGCTATCGTCCAGAAACTGGGAAAGTTGATGCTAAAGGGCAGTTAATCGAGGATAGGTACTACGGCAGGAAAGATTTTGACAAAACTATTGTTATTGATGATAGAACTCAAAAAGTTGCTAAGTTTGTTTCGGACTATATGAAGCGAAACAATGCACGATTTGATAAAACGATTGTTTTTTGTGTTGATATTGACCATGCTGAACGGATGCGTGCTGCACTTGTAAAAGAGAATCTAGACTTAGTCCAAGAAGACTATCGTTATGTCATGCAAGTAACTGGTGACAATGCTGAAGGAAAAGCTCAACTGGATAACTTTATGGATGTCAATTCTAATTTTCCCGCTATTGTAACAACGTCTAAATTATTAACGACAGGAGTTAATGCTAAAACATGTCGTTTGATTGTTTTAGACTCTAATATCCAATCCATGACTGAATTTAAACAAATTATTGGTCGTGGCACACGTCTTTATCCTCAAAAGGGGAAAGAATTTTTTACGATTATTGATTTTCGAAATGTTACTAATTTGTTTGCTGACCCTGATTTTGATGGTGAACCAGTGAAGGTTCTGGAAACAGGTGCAAAAACAAATAATGGTGCTACACCTGGTTTTGTAGACGAAGGTGGTGACCCAGTAGAAAAATATGTCGTTGCAGATAAGCAAGTGACCATTTTGAATTCAACAGTTCAAGTATTGGATGAAAATGGAAAACTGGTCACTGAAAATCTAACCGACTACACCCGTAAGAATATTTTAGGTAGTTATGCTACTTTGAACGATTTTATCACGGCTTGGCATACAGCAGATAAAAAGAAGATTATATTGGACGAACTTTATAAAAAAGGAGTTTATCTGGATGCTATTCGAGAGTCGGAAGGGATTTCGGAGCAAGAAATTGATGACTTCGATTTACTCCTAAAACTTGCCTATGGTCAAAAAGAATTAACCAAAACAGAGCGTATTAACAAACTCAAACGAAGTGGATATTTATATAAATATAGCGAAGAAGCACGTGCAGTTTTGGAAATTTTGTTGGACAAGTACATGGATAAAGGTATTGGAGAACTCGAAAGTATTGAAACACTAAAACTTCCAGAATTTCAGCTATATGGTGGAACCTTCAAAATCATCAATACTTACTTTGGAGATAAAAAACGGTATTTACAAGCAATTAAAGAATTGGAGCAAGAGCTATTTACGGTAGCTTAATGAAAGGAAAATATGTCAATTACATCATTTGTAAAAAGAATTCAAGATATCACTCGAAACGATGCGGGTGTTAATGGTGATGCTCAACGTATTGAGCAAATGTCTTGGTTATTATTTTTGAAAATTTACGATAGCCGTGAAATGGTTTGGGAGTTAGAAGAAGATGACTACGAATCGATTATTCCAGAGGAGTTAAAATGGCGAAATTGGGCTCATGCTCAAAAAGGGGAACAGGTATTGACAGGTGATGAATTACTTGATTTTGTCAATAATAAATTATTTAAAGAGTTGAAAGAGCTTGAAATAACTCCAAATATGCCTATTCGAAAAACGATTGTCAAGTCAGCTTTCGAAGATGCGAACAACTATATGAAAAATGGTGTTTTGTTACGCCAAGTAATCAATGTTATTGATGAAGTCGACTTCAATAGCCCTGAAGACCGTCATTCTTTTAATGACATCTACGAAAAAATTCTTAAAGATATTCAAAGTGCTGGGAACTCAGGAGAGTTTTATACACCACGTGCAGCGACTGACTTTATCGCTGAAGTCCTTGACCCAAAACTTGGCGAATCAATGGCAGACCTCGCTTGTGGGTTTCGTGTCATAATAATGACACAGGCAAATAGTCAAGTAAATACAAGGGTTTTAGAGCTTCTACCAAAGTTTAAAATCAAAAAAATGAATCGTTGGTGTGCTGTTTAGAGCAGTTATTATGAAAATAAATGTTGTAAACAGTACATCAGCATAAAGGAGGAACTCATATGTCTAAGGTGAAAAAAGAGACGATTGAAGCAAAAGGATTTGCTATTCAAATTTATACTGAAGACTTTCAAAACGACTATATAAGTCTAACGGATATTGCTAGATATAAAAGCGATGAACCAAGTGATGTAATTAAAAATTGGATGAGAAGAAAAGATACAATTGAATTTCTTGGTTTATGGGAAAGCTTAAACAACATGAATTTCAATTCGGTCGAATTCGACCGAATTAAATCGGAAGCTGGATATAATTCCTTTACACTGTCCCCTAAGAAATGGGTAGAAAAAACAGACGCAATCGGAATTATCTCAAAAGGCGGAAGATACGGTGGTGCATTTGCACATACAGATATTGCCTTTGAATTTGCTTCATGGATTTCTGCTGAATTTAAGATGTATGTAATTCAGGATTACAAAAGACTTAAGTCAGATGAAAACTCTAAGTTATCATTAGGTTGGAATCTTAATCGAGAAATTTCCAAGATTAACTACAAAATTCATACAGACGCAATCAAAGAATATCTCTTAAAAGATCTTACCAACGAACAGTTGTCTTACAAGTATGCAAGTGAAGCAGATATGCTCAATGTAGCCTTGTTTAACAAGAGAGCTAAGCAGTGGCGTGAAGAAAATCCTGAGTTAAAGGGTAATATGAGAGACTATGCAAGTCTGAATGAATTACTTGTTCTTGCAAATATGGAGAGCTATAATGCAATTCTTATTGGTAAAGGTATGGATCAAAAAGAAAGAATGATAGAACTTAGAAAGCTTGCCAGAACTCAGCTGATGTCAATTGAAAAGTTGAACAATACAGGTATTAAGAGTTTAGAGGATAAATCAAAGAAATAGAGAGGTCTGTTATGAGATGGGCATTGAAAATTATCTTATTTCCAATAATATTGATCTTGTCGATACTAATTGCTTTTCTAAAATTTATTATAAAAGTTAGTGGAATGATTTTAGGTATAATATCTTTCCTAGTATTTATTGGAGCAGTAGCTTGCTTCATACAAAAAGATATGGCAACTGGAATGGTAGCATTACTTCTAGCATTCTTAATAAGTCCTTATGGACTACCTAAAATTGCACTGTGTATTACAGCATACCTTGAAGTAGCGAAAGATACATTAATGGAAATATAAGAGAACTAAGACGATGGAATATAAATCTATCGTCTTTTTCTATGCCTAAATTTAAGAGAAAGGAGGCGATGATATGAGTATGTATTTATTTGATGAACAACCTATACTGGCAAATAAAGCATTAGCCAGAGAATTAGGCTTAAATGAAGCTCTTGTGCTTCAACAAATAAATTACTGGATTGAGATAAATAAGAAGTCTGGTAACAATTATCATGATGGCAAGTATTGGACATATAACTCAATACGAGCATGGCAAGAAAAAGATTTTGATTATT
Source organism: Streptococcus sp. HMSC066E07 (assembly GCF_001814695.1). Taxonomy (NCBI): domain Bacteria; kingdom Bacillati; phylum Bacillota; class Bacilli; order Lactobacillales; family Streptococcaceae; genus Streptococcus; species Streptococcus sp. HMSC066E07. The sequence goes on along the minus strand of NZ_KV817411.1, from coordinate 49,396 downwards.
TAAGTGTTGATACAGTGAAACGAACTTTTTCTAAGCTTGAAAAAGCGGGCTATCTTTTAGTTGGAAACTATAATAAAGATCCTAGAGATAAAACGAAGTGGTACACAATAAATGACAAGAAATTAGAAGAACTTTATCTTGAACTAAATCAAAGAAAACAAGAGAAAGAAAGAGAAATATTAGAACAAGTAAGTAAAAGTGCTATGCCTAATGCATTAGGGCAAAATGCACCAATGGAAGAGGGCAAAATCAACCAATGCAATGAGGCATTTAGCACCGATGCATTTGATGAAAATCTACCAGTGCATTATGGCAACTTGCATGAACCATTACCAGAGATTACTACAAATAATTCATCAAAGATTACTTCATATATTTCTACAGAGAATTCCTCCCACCTACCCATCTGTGAAAGAGATCCGTTTTATTTAAGGGATGGAATGGAGGAAGGATGTAAAAAAATAAAATCATATAAATCTTGTTTAGAAGAGTTAAGAGAAAGTACAGGATATAACGAACACATGAAGATAGGTAATAAGATTATTGCTAAAACCTTTGATGAAATAATTAAAGTTTTAGCTGATGTTATGGTATTAAATGCAGAAGATACAGTTACAATAAATCAAACAAAATTACCAGCATATGTTGTTCAAGAGAGATTTAGAGAATTAGATTCTTCGCATATGGAGTATCTTGTAAATGCTTTATTAGAGAACGAATCAAAAATAAGAAATGTAAGAGCATTTATTTTAACGGCAGCATATAATGCACCAAGCAATATGGATGCCTATTATACAGCACTTGTTAGTTATGATATGAGGGAAGGAGGTTACTGATGATAAATGAAGAAATTTCTAATAGAGTAGTTAATATTGAAGTTAATGTCTTAAAGGCAACTTACCAAGAAATCTTAAGCCAGGTAAAGAAGTTACAACAGAGATCAAAACAACATGGCGGCTTAGATAAATTTATAAAGACTGAGGGAAATGAAGTTAAACTCAAAGATATGGTTAAAAAAGGTCAGCTTGAAGAAATCAATGTTAAAGATGGTGAATTAAAAGAGCTAAAAAAAGAATTGAATAAACATGGTGTTAAATTCTCAGTGATGAAAGATAAGGAAACAGGGACACATTCAGTATTCTTCCAAGCAAAAGATACCAAGGGTATGAATAAAGCTTTTCAAAATGTGCTTTCAAATATTGAGAAGAAAGAGAAAAATAAGGAGTCAATTCATAAAAATATAGAGAAATTTAAGGAGATGGCGAAGAATACTATTTCCAAAGACAAAGTTAAGAATAAACAAAAGGAGCAGAGCCTATGATAGATAAGATACTAAAAGACATCAAAGGCTTATTCAAAGTGCAAGATAAGGCAAAGTTTCTAAAGCAGAACATTCCCTATCTTGCATTTTTCTATGTAGGCAATATCTTTTCTCACCATGTAAGAGCCTACACAGGTGGTGATATTATTGACAAAATCTTTCAAGGAATATTAGAGCTTAATACCATGAGCTTTATTCCGAGTATTCATGGGGCTGATATTTTAATGGGCGTGGGAGTAGTAGTTTTAATTAAATTTATAGTCTATACAAAAGGTAAAAATGCAAAAAAATTTAGGCAGGGAAAAGAGTATGGCTCAGCCCGATGGGGAAATGAAAAAGATATAGAGCCTTATGTTGATGAAAAGTTCCAAAACAATATCTTGCTTACTCAAACAGAACGATTAACTATGAATGGCAGACCTGCTAATCCAAAGTATGCAAGAAATAAGAATGTACTTGTTATTGGTGGTTCTGGCTCTGGAAAGACGAGATTTTATGTAAAGCCAAACCTAATGCAAATGCACTCGTCATATTGCGTAACAGATCCAAAAGGAACAATAGTCATTGAGTGTGGGAAGATGCTTGAAGATAATGGCTATGAGATAAAAATCTTAAATACCATCAACTTCAAAAAGAGTATGAAGTACAATCCCTTTGCCTATCTCAGAAGTGAAAAAGACATCCTCAAATTAGTGCAGACAATCATTGCAAACACTAAGGGTGAAGGGGAAAAAGCAGGTGAGGATTTTTGGGTCAAAGCCGAAAAACTCTACTATACAGCTCTTATTGGATATATCTTCTATGAAGCTCCAAGAGAAGAAAAGAACTTTGCGACACTACTGGATATGATAGACGCTTCAGAAGTCAGGGAGGATGATGAAACATATATGAATCCCATTGATAGACTATTTGAAGCATTGGAAAAGAAAGAGCCTACGCACTTTGCGGTAAAGCAATATAAAAAGTACAAACTTGCTGCTGGAAAAACAGCTAAGTCTATTTTAATTTCATGTGGTGCAAGGCTTGCTCCCTTTGATATTCAAGAACTCAGGGACTTGATGAAAGAAGATGAACTTGAGCTTGATACACTTGGAGATAGAAAGACAGCACTCTTTGTTATTATCTCTGATACCGATGATACCTTTAATTTTGTGGTGTCTATTATGTACTCGCAGTTATTTAACTTGCTTTGTGATAAGGCGGATGATGAATATGGAGGACGATTACCTGTTCATGTAAGGTGCTTGCTTGATGAGTTTGCAAACATTGGCTTAATTCCGAAATTCGAGAAGTTAATAGCGACAATCCGTTCAAGAGAGATTTCAGCAAGTATTATCTTGCAGGCACAATCTCAGCTAAAGGCAATCTACAAGGATAATGCAGATACGATTGTAGGTAACTGTGATAGCACCTTGTTTCTTGGCGGAAAGGAAAAGACAACACTTAAAGAGCTATCTGAAACATTGGGGAAAGAAACCATAGACCTGTATAATACATCGGAAACACGCTCCAATGCCAATAGCTATGGATTGAATTATCAAAAGACAGGAAAGGAGCTGATGAGCCAAGACGAAATAACGGTTATGGATGGAAGTAAATGTATTTTTCAGCTTCGTGGTGTAAGACCGTTTTTATCAGATAAATTTGATATTACAAAGCATAAGAATTACAAGTTACTTGAAGATTTTAATAAGAAAAATGCCTTTGATATTGAGGAATATATCAAGAGAAAAGGTAAAGTTAAGCTTAATAGAAATACAGTAATTACAAGATTGTAATATTTTCTGTTATAGCTTTGTGTGGCATGGGTATATGTAGTATAATAAGATAAATTTGAATTTATGGAAGTGATTAGTGTATGAAGAAAGCAGTATTTATCTTGATGTTGATTCTGTTCATAGTAATCGATGTATATACCTTGTGGCTTATGTCACCTGATTTTTTGTTTCCAAAAAGAAGCATATATGTTACAAATCAAGATGACTATATAGTAGAAAGTGTAAAAGAATATTTTCACATTGAATATGATGTTAGTAAGATTGTTTATCAGCAAGGCTTTCCAGATGGCTATTCTTTGGATATATATGACGCAGTTGGAGAGAAACACGAAGAATTTGATGACACATTTAATGTTGCCGAAAGTGATAAAATACAACAATATTTTTTGAATTTAAAGCCAGATACACCCAAATATTTGAGGCTATTCACGGCAGAACTTATAATTGAGTTCTTTGCAATTGCAGTGGTTATTATTGCTAATATAAGAAAGAATCGAAGAAAATACTTGGAAAATTGTTCATAAGTTTTGGGGTAACACGGATTAATAAGGTTGACAGTAATTTGTCAATTTCCAGTTTGTCGAACGGAATATAAAGTATTAAAGACGATAGAAAGAAAAAATCTATCGTCTTTTTTCATGCCTATTTTCAATTTATATTGCGATCAATAAATAGGAAAAACTCGCAAGAGTTGCTAACTAGTATTTCAAATGCCTCTCACTAATATATACATGACAAAATGCTAATTCCCTTAAATATGTTACAGAAAGTAAAGGAGAAAAGATGATCAGGATAAGAAGCCCTACCTAAAAGACAACTAAATATACAAATACTTAGCGATTGGAATTAACTTTTCAGTCGCTTTTTTAATTGGAGGAAAAAATGGAAAAAGAAATGATTAATATCAATGCCAATCTGTTAAAAAAACCTACTTTTGGAACTTTTACAAGAGGTGATGAAGAGGTTCAAGTTGTAAATTTTGCTCTTTCGAAAGGATATGGAAAAGGTAGAGAGTATATCAACTGTGCAGCCTATGGCAATAAATCTGAAGTGGCTAAGGAATTTTCAGAAGGTGATTTCATTCATGTATATGGTTACTTCAATAAACGAACTAAAAATGGAAAGACATATAAGAATTTTGTAGTTATGTCTATGAACAAAATTGAAAAGAAATAAGAAAACGAGGAGGAATAAATAATGGATTTTTTCGTGCAAGCAGTTAATGTATTAAAGATTTTGGTAATGGCAGTGGGTGCTGGTCTTGGAGCATGGGGTGTTATTAACCTTATGGAGGGATATGGTAATGATAATCGTGCGACACGTTCATAGGTGAAAAGCTTATGCACTAAGTCAAAGGACATAAAGTTCAAAACTTAGGAGAACTGACAATCTGATAGGTAGAATGATGGGGTAACGCCCTGAAATGCCTACACTGATACTCCGATTGGCAATGAATATTAGACTATTTCATTGTCAAAAGCTCGGTGAAGTCGGCAGAGAGTAGCCGTAAGACTGATATTTCATATCAGACACGAAAGCTGTTCAGAGGTGGACGGTGCTACCTATATGCCGGGTGTCGAATACGCATGGTGAAAATGTGTATACCAAAGCACTGACGTACTTCCGAATGTACAAGTCTAAACGTTTGAATTTGCCTAACGGCAATTCCCATCAAAGATGGGGTGTTTGTGGATGAGTAAGAATGGTTGTTATGAAAATCCATATATCGTTACAGGCGATATGGCGAAAGCTAAACACAGGCTTAGAGGAAGAACCTAAACGTATTCAAAGATAAGATTGTCGGAACGTGGTAAGCCAGGAACATGGAAGCAGTCTAATGCTAATGAAGTGTTGAATGGGAAAATGACTGTAAAAACGGCATATAACCGTTCTTTATTTTGGTGAAAGCGGTGGCACAGTACCTATGAAGCGAAAATAATAAGTTCGTGGAGGGATAGCCACCAGTCACAGGAAAGTACAAGAACTGAAATTAAGACAAACACAGCTTCGAGTATGACAAAGAAAATCAAATCCGAAAGGAGATGGTGACTGTGTCCACTTCGAAACAAACACTGAAACAAAGCAAAATCCGTTATACGGAATACTATGACTTGCAAAAAGTCCTTGATGATTTATATGAAGATAGTAGTAAGAATAAAATATTTTCAAATTTAATGGAGTTGATAACTTCAAGAGAAAATATAAAACTTGCCTATCGCAGTATCAAAGGGAACAAAGGCAGTCATACAGCCGGAGTAGATGGCAGAACAATAAAACATCTATCAAGGCTAAATGAAGAAGAATACATTTCTCTCATACAAAAACAGTTTCATTGGTATAAACCACGCCCTGTAAAGAGAGTGGAGATACTAAAGCCTAATGGGAAAATAAGACCTTTAGGAATACCGACTATTGTAGACAGAATTGTACAACAATGTATCTTGCAAATATTGGAGCCGATATGTGAAGCCAAGTTTCATGACAGCTCCTATGGGTTTCGACCTAACAGGAGTACGGAACATGCAATCGCAGAATGTGCAAGACTAATGCAGATACAGCACTTACATTATGTGGTTGATATTGATATACAAGGATTTTTCGATAATGTATATCATGCAAAGCTCATAAGGCAGCTTTGGAATTTGGGAATCCAAGACAAAAAGTTACTTTGTATCATTAAGGAAATGCTGAAAGCAGATATTGTGATGCCCGATAAAGAGGTAATTACACCAACAAAGGGAACACCACAAGGCGGAATATTATCACCGCTACTATCTAATGTAGTCTTGAACGAATTAGATTGGTGGGTGTCCTCCCAGTGGCTGACAATGCCCACGCATTATCCATATAAACAGAGAACGAACAGTCAAGGAACAGAGATAAAAAGCCATACCTACAGAGCTTTAAGAACAAGCAACCTGAAAGAAATATACATTGTAAGGTATGCCGATGATTTCAAGATATTTTGCCGTAATTACTACGATGCAAAAAGAACCTATCAGGCAGTTACAAAATGGTTGCAAGACAGATTAAAACTAAATGTAAGTGAAGAAAAATCTAAAATAACAAATCTAAAACAAAGGTACTCGGAGTTCTTAGGCTTCAAGCTTAAGGTTAAACCAAAAGGCAAAAAGTTTGTTGTACAGTCGCATATAAGTGATAAGGCACTGAAAAAGGCAAAAGAAAATATTTCTAAATGTGTTGCGGATATAAAAAGACCTGCAAATGAAAAGGAGCAGTACAAAGCAATAGCTAAGTATAATGCCACTGTTTCAGGCTTGCATAATTATTACCAAATAGCAACAAACGTGAGTTTGGACTTTACTAAAATAGCCTTTCACATTAAAAAGCAGATGAACAACAGACTTGATATTAAAACCAGTGGAACACTAAACAAAGGATTTGTCAAAGAAAAATATGGAAAAAGTAAACAGCTTCGCTTCCTTAATGGATATCTGTTAATTCCGGTGGGATATATAAGGACAAAGGACGCAAAACACAAGAAAAAGGTTGTAAATAAATACACTGTAAAGGGCAGAGCTTTCATTCATAAAAATCTACAAATTGATGTAGATACACTTGTCTGGCTGATGAAACACCCTGTGCTTGATAAAAGTATAGAGTTTGCAGACAACAGAATCTCGCTCTTTGCAGCTCAATATGGCAGATGTGGAGTAACAGGTGTAAAACTTATACCAAACGATATACATTGCCATCACAAGATACCGCTTGAACAAGGCGGTACAGACAGTTACAGCAACTTAATTCTTGTTACGGAAGCAGTTCATATACTCATCCATGCAACAAAAGAAGATACAATCCAAAAATATATAAAAGAGCTTGGGTTAACAGTCAAGCAGATTGAGAAATGTAATAAGCTTAGAAAAATGGCAGAATTGCCACTAATTTAGAGAAAAAATAATTTGTTACGAAGTGTGTAAGTCTTAGTTAAAACGTGAAAATCTTTCTTGTGATGGAACGCCGTGTGCGGTGAAAGTCGCATGCACGGTGTGAAGTGGGGGAAAATCTGGAGATAACATCAAAGGATTACCTATCACTATCTGGAGCAAAATCTCAAGGTATTAAACAGCTAATGGCTGGTGGAGGCATCGTTCTAATCGGCTTAAAACTAATCCCATTACTTTCAAATGTATTGAAGTAAGGAGAGTAGCTTATGTTTGGTATTTTCGATAAGATAGAGGAATTTTTTAAAGAGCTTCTTCTCGGAGGTATCCAAGCAAATCTTGAGTCAATGTTTATCGACATTAATGATAAAGTCGGAGCAGTAGCAACCGATATAGGCAAGACACCAATGGGATGGAACTCAGAGGTATTTAACTTTATTAAGAGTATCAATGATAGTGTCATTATTCCAATTGCAGGTTTAATCATTACAGCAGTTTTATGTATTGAACTGATAAATATGGTTATGCAAAAGAATAATATGCACGATACAGATACCTTTGAGTTTTTTAAATACATGATAAAGATGTGGATAGCGGTATGGCTAGTATCTCATGCCTTTACATTCTCAATGGCAGTATTTGATGTTGCACAACACCTTGTAAATCAGGCGGCAGGAGTAATCAATACTTCTGCTACCGTTTCGGGTGATCAAATTGTTCAGATGGTTGAGGGATTAAAAGACAAAGGACTTGGAGAACTGGTGATGATACTCTTTGAAACCTCGCTTGTTAAAGTTGCAATACAGGTTATGTCGGTAGTCATAATGCTAGTTGTCTATGGCAGAATGTTTGAGATATATGTTTACTGTTCAGTTTCAGCAATTCCATTTGCCACTATGGGAAATAAGGAGTGGGGACAAATTGGAACAAACTATATCAAAGGTCTATTTGCTATTGGGCTTCAAGGCTTATTCTTGATTATATGCTTGGGTATTTACGCAGTTTTAGTAAAGACGATAAAGATAACGGACATTCATGCAAGTACCTTTATGATATTAGGCTATGCATTACTTCTTGGTCTAATGATGCTAAAGAGTGGAACGCTTGCAAAGAGTGTATTAAACGCACATTAAGGAGGATTTTTAATGATAGAAGTAAAGAAAAAGTTGTTTCCTGTTTCAATTATTGCAGTAGGAATTGGAGCATTTGCTATCTCGATTTTTAACAGGAACAAATTAAAGAATTTAGAAGATGAAGTAAAAAGTACAAGAGATGATGTGAAATCTATTCTTTGTTATCAAGAGCAGAAAAATGCATTCATTGAGTCAGAATTAGAAGAGATGAGAAATGAAGTTGCTTCATGCTATGAACATTTTGAAGTATTTTCAAAGGAAAAAGAAGATGGGAGGTAAGCTATGGGCTATGTACCAATTCCCAAAGATTTAAAAAAGGTAAAAACAAAGGTAGCCTTTAACCTTACAAGAAGACAATTAATTGGATTTACACTTGCTGGACTGGTTGGTATACCAGTCTATTTATTTATGAGAAAGTTTATGCCAAATGATATAGCGATACTGTTTTTAATTGTATCAACGCTTCCAATCTTCTTTGTAACACTATTTGAAAAAGATGGACTTACCTTTGAGAAATATTTTAAGCACATATATCTACACAAGTTTTATCAACCACAGAAGCGAGTGAGAAAGGAGGTTTACCTTGAACAAGAAAAGAAAATTACAGCAAATTCAATTAGAAAAAAATCAAAAGGTATTAAAGGAAAACAAAAGAAACCTGAAAAAAGAAAAGCTGACTAAGCAGAAGAAAAAAGCTTCTCTAATCGACTTAATATTTAAGAAAGAGCCTAAGAGATATACTGTTGAAGACACAATACCTTATCTGAGAATGCTAAAAAGTGGAATATGCCAGCTTGATGAAAAGCACTATAATAAGTGTATTGCATTTCAGGATATAAACTATCAGCTTGCCTTAGAAGAAGATAAGGATTTGATTTTCAATCAATTTGCGAATGTTTTAAACTCTTTTGATCCAAGTGTAGATATTGAGTTTTCATATATCAATCAGCTTGGAAGAAATAATGAATTAAAAGCAGCTATTCAGATACCGGATAAAAATGATGGTTATGATGATATTCGATTAGAGTTTCGTGAGATGTTAAAAAGTCAGCTTGCAAAGGGAAATAATGGTTTAAAGAAATCGAAGTATATCACCTTTGGAGTTGAAGCGGATAGTTTGGAGCAAGCGACTGCAAAACTTGAGCGACTTGAGATTGATATATTATCAAATCTAAAGAGTATGGGAGTTCGTGCTGAGGGCTTAACTGGAGAAGAAAGATTAAAGGTATTGCATGATATTTTAAATCCAGATAAGCTCTTTTCTTTTTCCTATAAAGACTTAAAACCAAGAGAAAGTACAAAGACGGTGATTACACCAGATTCTTTTAATTTTGTACCAAGTAAGTATTTTAAGTTTGGAAAATATATTGGAGCTGTTAGTCATCTTCAAATACTTGCAAGCGAGCTATCAGATAGAATGCTTGCAGAATTTTTAGATATAGATGATAACATCAATATTTCTTTTCATATCAAGGCAGTTGAACAGACAGAAGCGATTAAGATGGTGAAAAGAAAAAATACAGATATTGATAAGATGAAGATTGAGGAAAATAAAAAGGCAGTTAGAAGTGGCTATGACATGGACATATTGCCAAGTGATTTAATTACCTATGGTGATAATATCAAGATGCTTTTAAAAGACCTTCAGACAAGGGATGAGCGTATGTTTATCGTAACGATTGTCTTTATGAATTTTGCAAGGACAGTACAAAAACTTGATACGACTATTTCTCAAATTTCATCTATTGCAAGTAAACATAATTGTAAGATTAAACGCTTAGATCATAGCCAAGAACAAGGTTTTATCAGTGTATTACCTCTTGGCGTAAATAAGATTGAAATAGATAGAGGACTAACATCATCATCTACAGCAGTCTTTTTACCATTTACAACAGAGGAGCTTTTCATAAACTCATCAAATAGCTTGTACTATGGATTAAATGCCTTAAGCCATAATCTCATTATGGCGGATAGAAAAATGCTTAAAAATCCAAATGGCTTAATTTTAGGTACGCCTGGTTCTGGCAAGTCCTTTTCCGCCAAGCGTGAAATGGCAAATGCTATTCTTACGACAGATGATGATGTCATTATTTGTGATCCAGAGGGTGAATATGGCAATCTTGTTAAACAGTTTAAGGGAGAAGTCGTAAAGGTTAGTGCAAAGAGTAAAGACTATCTCAATCCGTTAGATATAAATATGAACTATGGAGATGGAGACGCACCACTTAAGGATAAGGCAAATTTTATTATGTCTATGCTTGAACTTGTAGTTGGTGGTAGTGGACTTACAGCAGAAGAAAAGTCTGTTATAGACAGGTGCTTGCCAAGAATTTATGAGAAGTATTTTGAAAATCCAATTCCAGAGAATATGCCCATACTTCAAGACCTTTACAATATGTTAAAAGGGCAAGAAGAAAAGGTTGGAAAGAAACTTGCAACAGAAATGGAAATCTATGTTTCAGGAAGTCTTAATGTCTTCAATCATCAGTCCAATGTGGACTTAAATAAGCAGTTAATCTGCTTTGATATTAAAGAACTTGGAACGCAACTTAAAAAGATAGGAATGCTTGTTATCCAAGATCAGGTTTGGAATAAGGTTTCCCAAAATAGAAATACCGGCAAAAGTACAAGGTATTACATTGACGAGTTTCATTTACTTTTAAAGGATGAACAGACTTCACAGTATTCGGTGGAAATCTGGAAGAGATTTAGAAAATGGGGTGGTATTCCAACAGGAATTACTCAGAATGTCAAAGACCTACTTGCAAGTAAAGAAATTGAAAATATTTTCGATAATACGGATTTTATTCTAATGCTTAATCAAGCAACAGGTGATAGAGACTGGCTTGTTGTAAAGCTTAAAATTTCAAAGGATCAGGAAAAATTTGTTACCAATTCAAGAGCAGGTGAAGGTTTGATTTTCTTTGGAAACACCATTGTTCCATTTGTAGATAACTTCCCTAAAGACACAATCCTATATCAAAAGATGACTACAAAACCTGAAGAAGTGAGGTAACGTCTTATGAGTAAAAAAAGAAAGCGAGATTTGAATGAAAAGTTAAGGGCAAGAGAAGAGAAAATTATCACAAAATCTGAAACAGATGATGTCCTAGATTATAAAAGAAAAACTGGAGATGATTACAGGGATAAGGTAGTTAAAGAAGAAAATAGGTTTCAAGATAAAATTCACGAGAAGATAAGTAAAAGAACGGATATTACTAGTGAAATAGAAACAAGTAACAAGAGCAAAAATACTATAAAAAGAAATATTCGAAGTAACAGTTTTCAAGCCGAAGTAGCCAAGTCAGATTATCAAACAGAGGTTAAAGAAAATCGTATCTATGATCCTTTAGCAAAAGACCAAGATGGTGATGGTGTTATTGATAGATATGATAATGACTTTAGAGATAGCGATGTATCTTATGAGCCTTTAGGTAATAAAAAATCCAAACTTCATGAAAAGCAGAAGAAATCACTTAAAAGAAAGAACTATTCTGATAAGCTCTTTACAAGAAAAGGTGCAGATAAGAAAAAAGAAGATAATATTAACGCTTCTAACACTGGTAAAGAAGTCATCAAAGATAGGGAAAAGAAGAATCAGCTTTATAAAAGGTATAACAAGGAAACCTTAGTCGGTGGAAGTGTGATTGGAGCTGCAAAACTTGGTGAGGTTACAAGTGTTTATCTATCATCTGGTAGTGATGAAAATGCATCGGTTGAAGCTGCTGAAAAAGGCTTAGGAAGTTCCTCTAAACTTATTCATGGCGTAAAAACTTATTCGGATAAGAGAAAAAGTAAGAAGATATATGATTTAGAAAAGAGCAATAGGAAAATCAAAAGTAGAAAGTCCAAGCTTGAGTTTAGAAAGAGCATGGACGAGGTTGAGAAGACCGACCAATATAAAAAAGCAAATGCTTATAAGAAGTTTCAAAAGAAGAAACAGATGAAGTCAGCTATCTATAAACAAAATAAGACAAGAATTAGAGATAGAGTTAAAAAGACACTGATGGATACATTTAAGGTATCTAAAGACTTCATCATAAGAAAAGCAAAAGTGGCAGCAATAGTAGTAGCTGCCATAATTATTTTTGGAACTTTTGTATTTAACTTTGCAAGCATGACAATGGGTGGATTTGCTAACTCTACAAGTAGTGTTTTAACAACATCATATTTATCAAGACCAAATGTTTTAACTGAGATTAACCAAAGTTTTTCAAACAAGGAGAATGACTTATATAGCGAGCTTGAAAATGTAGAAAAGAATAATCCCGGATACGATGAATATATCGTAAGAAAAAATGGAGATATTGGTCATAATGTCCATGAACTTTTATCCTATATCACTTCAAGATGTGGTGAAGTAAAGAGTTTATCTGAAGTTAGTAATATTTTAGATGACTTATTTAAGACTATGTACCATGTCGATTATAAAGAGGAAATAGAGATAAGATATAAGACTGTAACTGAAACTTACACTGATGAAGATGGGAATGAATATACTGAGAGCCACGAAGAACCGTATGAGTATAGAAAACTCATTGTTACTTTAAGTAAAAGGGAAATGGATAGTGTGGTTCGAGAAGTCTTCGCAAAGTATCCAGATAATTTAAAGCATTATGAAACACTATTCCTTGCACAGGGGAATATGGGTGAAATGTTTGGCAACACGAATCTCATTACTGCAAATGGTGGCATAGGTGGAGGAAAAGAATACGAAGCATCGTCTGATGTTCAAAAGAAAATTGTAAATGCAGCATATATTACTCCATCACCTGGAGCAGGTTGGTGTGCAATGTGGGTTTCTCAGGTTTATCAAAATGCAGGTCTTGGATATATCGGAGGTAATGCTAATGATATGTACCGAAACCATACATTTACTTCTGATAGATCAAAGTTAAAAGTAGGAATGCTTGTAGCAGTTGAAAGTAGCAGTAGTGGTGGACAAGCCGGACTTACTTATGGTCATGTCGGAATTTATATTGGTGATGGTAAGGTAATGGATAATATCGGAGTAGTTAGGGTAACAACCTTAGATGATTGGATTGCAACATTCTGTAAACACCATCCAGTAGGATTTGGATTTCCACCAAACGTACAAAGATAGAAGGGAGTGGAAAATGTGAATAGGGAACTGAATACTGTTAATAAAAAAATTCAAAAATTATTAGATAAGAAGGCTCAGATCGATAAAGATTTAGAGCCTTTATTTATTCGTAAAGAAGAACTATTAGACCAAGAATATGTAGTGATTTGTAGAGAGAACAATATCACTCTTGAGGAATTAGTGAAGATGTTCAAAGAGAAAAAAGAAAAGGAGAAATATAGTAATGAAAAGCAAATTGAAGAATAAGAAAGTATTGGCCGCACTTATTGGAGCAGCGTTACTTTTGGTTTCAATTATAGGTGTGATGACTGTAAATAAGCAGATTGTATTTGCAAAAGATGGAACTGTACTTTCAATGCTTAATCCGATTGAAGCTCTTGCAGAAACGGAAGAGAAATTTGAAGTAAAGATTAAATATGTATTTTCAGACGAGAAAGTATTTAAAGAGGAAATTATAAAAGCGGATAAAGGACAAATCCTTGATAGTGGTGATTTGCCAATGTTACCTGACGATATGAAATTCATTGATGATTTTCTTTATTATGAAGTCAAAGGTGATGGAAAAGATGAGATTATCCGTAAGATTGAAAAGATTGTAAAAGATAAAGCAACTCAGACTGAAAATGAGAAAGATAAAGAAAAGAAGCTTGAGGAAGTAAAACAGGATAAAGCCACTCAAACAGAAGAACCTAAGAAAGATTCATCAGCTCAAACTGATATTACTAAAAATGATTTAGATAAGATGGATAAGGAGTCTAAAGAATTAAAAGAAAAGGTAGATAATCTTAGTAAGGAACTTAAGGATAAAGACAAGCTAAGTGATAAGCAAAAAGATAAAATCAAAAATCTTGAAGATGAAATTGAGTCTTTGGAAAAGAAAATCAAAAAGGACAAGGACTCTGTTGATTCATCGAAAGAAAATATTGAGCTTAAAAAATCTATTGAAGAGTTAGAAAAGAAGACTAAGGAACTACAGGAAAAGCTCAATTCCATAAATAAGATAGGGACTAATTCTAATTCAACTATCTCAAATCCAGTACCGAAAAATAACGAATCTTTTAGCAAATTTATTCCAAGCACACCTATAAATACAGGAAAAGGTAGCGATGCTTCTGGTAATAGTTCAACGCCAACATCTAAGATAGAAAATAAGGTAGAAACTAAGTCGGATAAAAAAGAGGAGAGACAGGAAATCCGTTATCCGAATAAGCTAACACCTAAACAGACTTCAAGTAATGGAGATACGTCTTCTATGGATGGAACAAGCAAGTCAGCAAATACCAATAAAGGAGTAGCGTCAGCACCATCAAAAGCAAGAGGAACCGTTACAGAGAATAAGGATAATGCAAACAAAGATTATCCAATTCACCACAACGATGGTAAAGATAATAAGTCTACGGATATGTATTCAGCAGACGCAAGACAGTTTGTAACTTTTACGACTAAAAATGGGAAGACTTTTCATCTAATCATTAATCATGATGAAAATAGCGAGAATGTAATGCTTTTAACGGAAGTTTCAGAAGACGATTTATTAAACATGGTTGAAAAGAAAGAAACACAAAAGGAGATTGTAAAGGAAGAACCAATAAAAGAAGAACCTAAACCAGTGAAAAAAGAAGAGAGTAGCAATATGGGAACATATTTAATTTTGATTCTTGTTGTAGCTGGAGCATTAGGAGCAGGTTATTACTTTAAGGTTGTTAAAAAGAAAGAGAATGAAGAGCTTGAAGCATTAGAAGATGATGACGATGATTTTTTCTCAGAAGCTGATGAAAGTGAAGAAACATCAGAAATAGAGGTTGAAGAAATCGAAGAAGATGAAGAATAAAATACATCATAAATTATATGATTTTGGGTGCAAGTTAAAGGCGAGGGAGTATTATCTTTCGCCTTATTTTATTTGAAAGATTGGAGATAATATGGATTTAGTTATTGCAGAAAAACCAAGTGTAGCTATATCAATTGCAAAGGTAATAGGAGCTACAAAAAAGAAAGATGGATACTACGAGGGAAATGGATATAGGGTATCCTGGTGCGTGGGTCATCTGATTCAGATGGCAAATCCTGATAGCTACGATGAAAAGTATGCTAAGTGGAATATGGAAGATTTACCGATTATTCCAAGTGAATATAAGTATGAGGTTTCAAAATCTACTAAGAAACAATTTAGTGTCTTGAAGAAACTATTGAATGATAAAGAAGTAGAGAATGTAATAAATGCTTGTGATGCTGGTCGTGAAGGAGAAAGCATTTTTAGACTTGTCTATAATCAAGCAAATTGTAAAAAGAAGATGAAACGACTTTGGATTTCATCAATGGAAGATAGTGCAATTAAAGATGGTTTCAATAACTTAAAAGATGGAAGTTACTACGATGATTTATTTGAATCCGCCAAGGCAAGAGCGATTGCAGATTGGCTAGTCGGGATGAATATTAGTAGGCTTTATTCTTGCCTGTATAAGCAAAATTATAGTGTGGGAAGAGTACAAACACCTACACTTGCAATGATTGTAAATAGGGATGATGAAATCAGTAATTTCAAGAAAGAAAAATATTATACAGTTGAGCTTTCTTTAGATAAATTTTCACTTTCTACAGACAGAATTGATGACAAGACTACCACAGAGCAGCTTATCAATTTAGTAGGTAATTCCATAGAAATTACTGATGTCTTTCAAAAAGAAAAGATAACAAAGCCTGAGTTAACTTTTGACCTTACAACACTTCAAAGAGAATGCAACAAGTATTTTGGATATAGTGCGAAACAGACACTTGATTATGCTCAAAGTCTTTATGAGAAGAAGTTTATAACATATCCAAGAACTGATAGTAGATTCCTGACTGAAGATATGATTACAAGCGTCATTAATAATATCTTAGGCAAGAATGACTTTGATACTGAAAGAATTAAGATAGTGTTTAATTCTAAAAAAGTTACGGATCACCATGCGATTATACCAACAATCAGCTCATTAAAAGAAGATATTTCAACTCTTCCAGAAAGTGAAGCAAAGGTATATAGACTTATATTAAATAAACTTCACGCAAGTGTTGGATACCCTTTAGTAGAAAATACTACAAAAATTGTTGCTGAGTTTGATGGTTTTGAATTTAGTAGTAGTGGCAAAGTGATTATTGATGAGGGATTCACTAAGTATTTAAAAGAATATAAAACTAAGAAAACTGAAGATACATTACTACCAGGTGTAAAGGTAGGCGAAGTATTTGAGATAAGAAATAAAGAAGTAAAAGAGAAATATACATCACCACCTAAGCATTTTACAGAAGATACACTTTTAAAGGCTATGGAAGTAGCGGGTAATGACGCCTTAGAAAAAGGCATTGAGGTAGAAAGAAAAGGACTTGGTACACCGGCAACTCGTGCAGGTGTTATTGAAAACTTGATTTTCAAAGGTTTTATCGAAAGAGATAAAAAGAATCTAATTGCAACCAATAAAGGAATTAGTTTGGTGACTATTGTTTCAGATACTTTTAAATCGGCAGAAACTACTGCTGAATGGGAAATGAAACTATCTAATATTGCTAATGGAAAGGCGAATAAGGATGATTTCTTAAAATGTATTGAGAATGAAATAAGAGAAACAGTAGGGATATATCGTAAATAATTTTTAGGGGAATGAGAGCTAATCTTGTTCCCTTATTTTATTGGAGGTGATTAAAATAGATGAGCTAAATGTATTAGAACTGTTTGGTGGTATAGGTGCCATTAGAAAAGCTTTAATAAGGCAAAAAATATCTCATAAGACGGTGGATTATGTAGAGATAGATAAGAATTGTGTTAAAAGTTATAATGCACTTTATGGCGAAGAATTTGAGCCTAAGAGTATAGTAGATTATCATCCGCCAGATGAAAGAATAGATTTACTAATGCATGGTAGTCCATGTCAAGATTTTAGTCGAAGTGGCTTAAAGAAAGGTGGCACAAAAGGTAGCGGTACAAGAAGTAGTCTTCTTTTTGAAACAATACGAATAATAGAAGAAATGAATATAAAGCCCAAGGTTGTGCTTTGGGAAAATGTAAAGGGAGTTCTCGATAGAAATTTGAGAACTTCCTTTTTTCATTACTTAAAAGAAATGGAGAGACTAGGATATGAGAACAAATATGAAATTCTAAATGCTATGGAGTTTGGAATACCACAGAAAAGAGAGCGTATCTTTGTTGTAAGCATCTTGGGGAATAATTCTTTTGATTTTGCCAAGCTCGAAAAAACACAAGCAAGGGATATATCTGAATTTCTTGAGAAAGACACTTCAAATCTTTATGAAGTAAGGCAAGAGTCAATGCTTCGATATATAAGAGGAAAACATAAGAATAATAATTTTAGAGGAAGACTTAAAGTGATAGATAAGTTTGCCTACACCATTTCCACCAAGCAAGTGCGTATTCCTAACTCAGGAATTATTGATTTAAGTAATGGTAAATATAGATATTTAACTGAGCGAGAGTGTTTTAGACTTATGGGATTTGATGATGAAGACTTTAATAGGCTAAAAGCTATTTATCCAGGAAGAAAAGGGAAATTATCGTCAATACTATATAAACAAGCTGGAAATAGCATTGTCGTAAATGTGTTAGAAGCAATATTAAGAGAAATTTTGAAGAACTAGGAGGTAAAGATGAGGACGAATGATTTTTACAACATAATTGAGCTTGTAAAAAGAGATGTTTTAGATAGTGAAAGAGAATATCTAAAGCTCTTAAAAGTCATTGGAAATAACCAAAGATACGACTTTTTAAGTCAACTTAGTATCTATGATAAAAATTCCAATGCAACTGCTTGTGCAAGCTTTGATATGTGGAGAGAAAGATTTAATCGAACTGTTATGAGAGGGCAAAAAGGGATACCTATTCTAAATGACAGTAATGCTTTCCAAAAGGTAGGATATATCTTTGATATTAGTCAGACGGTATCGATGGATAGAAATGTTAATGAAGTGGAACTATGGTCTTTTGATAGAGAAAAGCATGAAATTGCATTAAAAGATATGATTGAGCTGCAAGGGTATGATTCAAGTGAAAACCTATCAGAGAATCTATATTCCCTTAGCAGAATATACGCGGATGAAAGCATATATGAGCTTGCGAATAATCTGAGGATTGCTGATGAAGATAGAAACTCATTTGTAAACTTTATGAGAAATTCTATTAGCTTTGCAATTTCAAATAGATTTAATCTGGATTATCCTATTCCAATGGATAACTTACAAGAAAATTTTAAGTACCTAGATAGAATTTCTTTAATGAGTGTTGGTAACTGTATTTCCAATGCTTGTAGCAATATTATTGAAGCTACGATGGTTAGAACAAGAAATTTATCTGTCAATTACGACCTGACAAAGAGTATAGGTGCCGATTATAATAAGCTTAACGAAAATAATAATGAATTAGGAGGTATGGAGAATGCTATTCGATCAAATGACGAAAGAGATGATAATGACAGAAACCGAATTTTCAGGGATGGAAAATACGGACGAGATAATTTCGATAATCAAAGAGAAGACTTTGAACAATCTGGAGGAAGAGAAGAAATTCATGGAAGAATTTCCGAATCCAATTTACGCAGTGATGAGACTGGACTTTCTTACAGAAACGAGCGAGGAGAAACACTATCAAATGCTAATAGACCTTTACAAAGAGAAGAGCCTAGTGAAACACTTGATGGAAGTTCAAAAGAGAGCCATCGACTTTATGAGGAAGGAAAAGCCGAAGATGATGGAAGCATGGAAAATAGAGAGCGAAACAAGCCCAGAATACAAGGCGATGATCTCAGCTTTAAAAGAGATGACAATCAAAGAAATAGTGGAAGATTAGAAAATAGCATTGATAAAACAAACGAGGGAGCAGAAAATGCTTCCTTTTTCTATTCTAAAGAAGATCCATACAATTTAATGACTGATGAAATGCTTGAGCGTGTTCCAAAGCTTTATGACCAAGAGCATACTAATCTAGCAGATATTCAGGTTCATGCAGCATATATCATTCCATTTAGAAGCAACTGGACATGGTATATGACGGAATATGACAGGGAAACAGGAGATGCATTTGGTCTTGTTTTAGGAATTGAACCAGAGTGGGGATATTTTAATATTCATGAGCTTGAAGAACTTAATGCTCAAAGACTTATTTTGGAAGATTTTCCAAAGACTTTTAGAGAGCTTAAAGACAGAGAATTAAAAAAGCAGATGGATGAACATGAGCTTCAGATGGTCTTTAATGGGGAACTCAGTTTTGAAGATCAAGTAATTCCTAAAGAAGCTAGCAATCAAGTAATAGATAAATTTGAAGAAGAATTAAGCCCTAATTTTGCTGAAGAAGTTGCCTCTATTATGGAAGAATACGAAGTCCCAAGAGATGTTGCAATTAGCAGACTTGCCACTAGTAAATTAGAAGAAGCTCTTCAAGGAACAAACATTGGGATTGATGATTTTAATTTTGAACAATTAGAACAGATTATGAGTGCCATAAAGGAGTACGATTTTTATGGAAATGAAATTACTGAGATTGCTGATCCTAAACTTCCTGTATGGAAGATGGAACATTTAAAATGGCTGATTGATGATTGGAACAAAGGCTTGGACGGTGTTACATCAGAAAAGATAAAGTATCTGAAAGAGTTAGACATTGAACTTGCTAAGTTTAATGTGCTTAAAGGTTATCTAATGAATGATGAAGTAAGCATAAGTCAGATTGAAGAATTTAAGGATAACATTGACTTTGTAACGATGAGCGAGTTTGTTGATAGCCTTAAATACTACGCATATAACAATCAGAATGAGAAAGTAGCAGTTAAAGTCGGTAATGAATTTATACTTGCAAGTAAAAAAGATAGCTTAGATATTAGCCTTGAAGATACTGGAAGAAAAGTAGAAGTTGATGGAGTAGAATATTCACTTAATCGAGGAGTAGATTTTAAGGAAAGCACAAAGGTTGATACGTTGATTGATAGCGGAAAATATGAAGCATATAAGATTGCTGATTATGTTGTGGAAGCTACTCAAGTTGAAGTAAAACAAGAGACACTTTTTGATTACCTTAATACAGAAGAAGATAAAGAAAAATCGTTAGATTTATCTATTGGAAAAACTGTCTACATGGATCATGAGGCATATAAAATTGATGATGAAGTGAGCTTTAATGAGATTCTAAAAAAGAATGACTTAAGACTTGCTCCTCTAAGAAATGGCAATCATATGATGCCTATAGTAAGTTTTGCAGATGATAAAGAGTTATTAGAAAAGATTAGCTTTGATAGACCTAAACTACTTGTTGGAGACGAAGTTCACTATAAAGATAAAGACTACACTATAACTCGCTTTGACAAGATGGGTGGTGGTCTTAAGACTGCTACAATAAAAGATAATGTTGAGTATCTTGGGGGAATGATTACGGGTTCAGAAGTTATTCCTTATAGATTAGAAAGTGATTTAGTAAAACTTTTTAGACTTGAGGAAAATAAACAAGAGAAAGTATCAAACTTTAGAATTATAGAAGATATTTTCCCTGATAAACTTACTCCAAGTGAAAGGTTAAATAATAATCTTGAAGCCATTTCAATGCTTAACAGAGTGGAAAGTGGAGAACGAGAGCTTGATATTACAGCACAGGAAGTTTTAGCAAAATATGTAGGCTGGGGTGGACTTGCGGATGTATTTGATGAAAGTAAGGAAGGACAGTGGAAAGAGGCAAGAGCCTTCTTAAAAGAAAATTTATCACTATCAGAATATGAAGCTGCAAGAGAATCTACCCTAACGAGCTTTTACACACCGAAAGCAGTCATTGACGGAATATATAAGACACTTTCAGGTATGGGGTTTAAACAAGGAAACATCCTTGAACCTTCAATGGGTATCGGGAACTTTATCGGTAATCTTCCAGATGAAATGAGTAAGTCAAAGTTTTATGGGGTTGAGCTTGATTCTGTTAGTGGTAGAATTGCAAAACTTCTTTATCCTGAAAGTGATGTGCAAGTGAAAGGCTTTGAAGAGACCAGTTTTTCAAATAACTTCTTTGATGTGGCAATCGGCAATGTTCCGTTTGGTGAATTTAAGGTTAATGATAGGGAATACAATCGTAATAACTTTCTAATTCATGACTATTTCTTTGCTAAATCCATTGATAAGGTGAGAAATGGTGGTGTTATAGCCTTCATCACATCATCTGGAACAATGGACAAGAAAGACGAAAGTATCCGTAAATATATAAATTCAAGAGCAGAGTTTTTAGGTGCAATAAGACTTCCTAACGATACCTTTAAGGGTGTTGCCGGAACCGAGGTGACAAGCGATATTATTTTCCTGAAGAAAAGAGATAGTGTACTTGAGCGTGACGATGACTGGGTTCATTTAGCAGCAGATGAAAATGGTCTTGTATATAATAAATATTTTGCAGACCATCCAGAACAAGTTCTTGGAAACATGAAAGAGGTAAGTGGAAGATTTGGAAAAACTCTTACTTGTGAGCCAATAGCATTTTTACCTTATGAAATAAATATGTCTTCTTTAAAAGATTGTATCGAAGCTGCGGGCGAAAGAATATCAAAAGATGCGAAGTATGAAGAGATAGAGCTGTTAGATGATGAAGTAACATCAATCCCAGCAACAGATGATGTAAAAAACTTTTCCTACACAATCATAGATGATGAGGTATATTACAGGGAAAATTCACTTTTCATTAAGAAAGAAGTATCAGACAAAAACAAGGAAAAGATCAAGGATTATCTCGAATTAGATGACGCACTAAAGAATGTGATATACAAGCAAAAAGAAGACTTTAGTGAAGCTGAAATCAAAGAATCTCAGGATAAATTAAACGCAGTTTATGATAGTTTTTCTAAGAAGCATGGTTTTGTAAATAATTTAAGTAACACAAGAGCCTTAAGAGAAGATAGTAATTTCCCTTTGGTATCTTCTATTGAGATACTGGATGAAGAAGAAAACTTTAAGGCAAAAGGCGATATTTTTTCTAAGCGAACTATCACAAAAGCGAAAGTTATTGACCATGTAGATACTTCACTTGAGGCATTGGTACTATCTATTTCACAAAAAGGTTATGTAGATTTTGATTACATGACAAATCTAACGGAAAAGGATAGAAATACTCTTATAGAAGAACTTAGAGGAGAAATCTTTCTAAATATTAGGGAAGAGAATGTTAGTTTTAATCAGAAGCTTTCTTTTGACCTAGAAGATGGTGATTTGCCATTTGCTTGTAGTGATGAAACTAACTCCTTTAAGTATACCTATGTAACGAAAGATGAATACTTAAGTGGAAATATTAGAGAAAAAATAGGTATTGTAGATAGCTATATCAATAGGTTGCGACAAGCAGAACGAATGCTTCCAGAAGAAAGTGAAAACGAAAGGGAAACACTTGTAAACGAACTAAGCAGACTGGAATATCAAAAAGCAGAACTTCAAAGAGTAATGCCAAAAGAACTTGAAGCCAGTGAAATCAATGTAAGGCTTGGTGCAACATGGATTCCACCTAAGGATATTGAAAGATTCATATTTGAAACATTAAAAACTCCAGGATATGCAAGATGGGATATTAAAGTCAAATTTTCATATTTAACCAGTGAATGGAATGTTGAGGGTAAGAGCAAAGACAAGGGAAATGACCTAGCAGAAATGACTTATGGTACAAACAGAGTAAGTGCCTATAAGCTTATTGAAGATGCTTTAAACCTAAAAGAAACAAAGGTGTTTGACCAAATTCTCAATCCAGATGGTTCAAAGACTTCGGTACTAAATAAAAAAGAAACTATGCTTGCAGGACAGAAACAAGAGCTTATAAAAGAAGAGTTTAAGAATTGGATATTTAACGATCAGGATAGAAGAAATAGACTTGTAAAAGCCTATAATGAAAAATTTAATTCTATTCGTAATCGAGAATATGACGGATCTAATTTAAGTTTTGATGGAATGAGTACAGATATTTCGCTTCGCCCACATCAAAAGAACGCAATTGCAAGAATACTTTATGGTGGTAATAGCTTGCTTGCCCATGTGGTAGGAGCCGGCAAGACTTTTGAAATGGTGGCAAGCTCAATGGAAGCTAAGAAACTTGGAATGTGTACTAAGTCATTATTTGTTGTGCCAAATCATCTTACAGGGCAAATTGGTCGTGAATTTATGCAACTATACCCATCAGCTAATATTATGGTGGCCGATAAAAAAGACTTTGAACCAAAGAATCGAAAGAGATTTATAGGGAAAATTGCAACAGGTGAATATGATGCAGTTATTATTGGGCATAGTCAGTTTGAAAAAATTCCAATGTCTAAGGAATATCAACAAAAGCACATTCAAGACCAGATTGATGAGATTATCAATTATGTAGAAGAGTACAAGCATGACAGAAATCAAAACTTTACAGTAAAAGAGCTTCAAAAGACCAGAAAAAAACTAGAAACAAGACTTGAAAAGTTAAATGATGATTTCAAAAAGGATGATGTTATTACTTTCGAAGAGCTTGGCGTAGATAAGCTGATTGTTGATGAAGCTCATAATTATAAGAACCTATATCTTTATACAAAAATGAGAAATGTTGCAGGTATTGGGCAATCTGAAGCTTTTAAATCATCGGATATGTTTATGAAATGTCGATACATGGATGAAATGACTGGTGGCAAAGGAATTGTATTTGCTACAGGTACTCCAGTATCGAATTCAATGACAGAGCTTTATACTATGCAAAGATATTTACAGTACGACACTTTAAAAAAGAATGGATTAGAGCATTTTGATTCATGGGCATCAACCTTTGGAGAAACACAATCTGCTTTCGAGTTATCTCCAGAGGGAACAGGCTACAGAGTGAAGACTCGTTTCTCTAAGTTTTATAACCTACCTGAGCTTATGAGTATGTTTAAGGAAGTAGCGGATATTCAAACTGCAGATATGCTCAATCTTCCTGTTCCAGAAGCTCATTTTAAGGTCATTAAGACTGAGCCAAGTGAAGAACAAAAAGAAATACTAAAGAGCTTGTCTGAAAGGGCTGATAAGGTGCGTAATAAGTCCGTAGAGCCTGAAGAAGATAATATGCTTAAGATTACTAATGATGGTAAGAAACTTGCCTTAGATCAGCGTTTAATCAATCCTTTACTTCCAGATGATGAAAACTCAAAGGTTAATGTATGTGTTAAAAATGTATTTTCTATTTGGGATAAGACAAAAGAAGAAAAATCAACACAACTTCTATTTTCAGATATGTCTACACCAAAGGGTGATGGCAGCTTTAATATCTATGATGATATTAGAGATAAACTTGTGGATTTAGGAATACCAAAGGAAGAAATTGCCTTTATTCATGAAGCCAATACCGATAAGCAAAAAGATGAACTCTTTGCAAAGGTAAGAAAAGGTGAAATTCGTATTTTAATGGGTTCTACTCAGAAAATGGGTGCTGGTACAAATGTGCAAAATAAACTAATTGCAATGCATGATTTAGACGTACCATGGAGACCTGCTGACCTTGACCAGAGAAGTGGTAGAATTGTTCGCCAAGGCAATGAAAACAAGGAAGTTAGTATCTATCGTTATGTTACAGAGAATACATTTGACAGCTACTTGTGGCAGACGATAGAGAATAAGCAGAAATTTATTTCACAGATTATGACTTCAAAGACTCCTGTTCGTGTTGCAGAAGATGTAGATGAAAGTAGTTTGAACTATGCTGAGATTAAGGCACTTGCTACTGGTGATCCAAAGATAAAAGAAAAGATGGATTTGGATAATGAAGTTACGAAACTTAAAATGCTTGAAGCAAACTATAAGTCGAATCGATATAGATTAGAGGATAAGGTTGCAAAGACATATCCTGAAGAAATAGCAAGGACTGAAAATCTAATTGAAGCAGTGAAAAAGGATATAGAAAATGTTGAGACACAAGGAAGTGGTGAAAATAAATTCACCTCTATCACGATTAATGGCGAGATAATTCGAGATAAAAAGATAGCTGGAGAAAAGCTCTTAGAAGCGATTAAAGGTGTAAAAATTAATGAAAGTAAGGTTATAGGACAGTACCGAAATATGGACTTAGAGGTAAGCTATAATTTCTTCACCAATGAACATAATTTTACTTTAAGAGGTGCTACAAACCATTCAGGAGAACTTGGTACAAGTGCAGATGGTAATATTACAAGACTAGATAATGCTATTGATAAAATGCCAGAAAGGTTAAATCGTCTTGAAGAAAAACTCATTAGCACAAAGGAACAACTGGAAAATGCAAAAGAAGAATTAACAAAGCCTTTTGAAAAAGCAGATGAGCTAAAGACAAAAGTATTAAGACTTGCAGAATTAAACAAGCTACTTGATATGGGAGAAGTGGAAGAAAAAGAAAATCCTAATCCATTACTTGAAGATGTAAAGAGGGCTATTGTAGATTTTTGTAAAAGGGAATATGAAGATGATAGTTATGACTACGAAAACTTTAATAATCTATTTCCTGACCTTGCTCATATTGGAATTGCATATACTACTACACCAGATGAAAAGCATGAAATCCAATATGAAATTAGCTTAGAAGATTTTACAGCTACTCAATATATCAATGGAGAATCAATCACAAAGATTGATTATCTCAAAGACCTTGGAAGTGAAGAAAAGGCTTTGGAATTTCTAAAACAAGAAATGGAATATGGAGACTTTGGAGAGTTTGTATCTATTGATGATAATGACCTTAAAAAAGCATTAGGTCTTGAAAGAGATGACGATGGTAATATCTATGATCCGCTTGCAGAAGATTTGGACAATGATGGTGTGTCAGATAGATACGATAATGACTTTAGAGACAGTGATTACTTTGAAACTACTTATGATGTAGAGGATAATATTCACACAAGGGCAGAAAGCAAAGAAAAGGTATCTGAAAAACCATCTATTTTAGGGCAAATTAAGTCATATCAGTCACAAGAAAAACAAGCAGAAACACGAGAAAATAAATCAAAAGAACACGATGAACGTTAAGGGGCTTACAAGCTCCTTTTCATTTTTAGTAGAAAAATGGAGGTATATTATGAACTACAAAGAAATGAGAAATACACTAGAACAAATGGCAAACGAAAATCACGAAGATTTTGCAAAGGCACTAATTAGTTTTGAAAAAGGAATCAATGATAAAGATGCCTTGGACAAGTTATACCAGGAGTATATGGATAATGACAGTATGAGCCTACTTAATGATGAGTTTGATTATTTGATTGATGAACTTAGAGAAAATGGACAGATTAAAGAAAGTGCAGCAATCGAAAAAGAAGATAATAATCTGGTGAACATTGTTGGGAATGTCGTAGGTGAGATTGAAACAATTGAAAGAGAAAATAAAAATGGAGAAGCCTTTAAAGTAGTTAATTTTTCGGTTGTGTCAAAAGATGATGAGGGAAATAAGACTTATACAAATTGTTCGGCTTATGGAGATAAGGGAGATATACCAAAGAATTTTAAGCAAGGTGACTTTGTAAAGATTTTTGGTCAGGTAAGAACATCCATTGACGATAATGGAAAGGAACATACTAATGTTAGAATACTATCGTCTAAGCTTTTAAAAGCAAAGGAACAGATGAAGAAGCAAGAAGAAAAGAAAGAATCAGTACTTGGAGTAATAAAGAAATATAAGGCTGAAGAAAAAGCAAAACCTATGGAGAAGAAAGAATCTTCAAAGGAAACTGAAAGATAAGAGATGTCGGTGTGGTCTTGGGCTGCACCGATTATTTTTTTTGCAAAACCAGTTCGAGAAAAGGGAATAAAAGTGTACTATAAGTACTAGTTTTGTGGTATAATAGAAGCGATATGATTTTAACAAGAAAATGACTGGAGGTTAGTCATGTCAAAATTCAGCTATAAAAAATTGTTTAAAAAATTGATAGATAAAGATATGAAAAATACTGAACTTATGAAAAAAGCAAAAGTGAGTAAAAGTACATTCTATAAAATTAAAAATGGTGATAATGTCACAACTGACGTGTTACTAAGAATCTGTAATGTATTGGAATGTGATATTTCAGAGATTGTAGAATGTGTTAATGATTCTTCGGAGGAAATATAAAATGAATTTAATTAGCTTGTTTTCAGGAGCGGGAGGATTAGACTTAGGCTTTGAAAAAGCAGGGTTTAATGTTGTAGCTGCTAATGAATACGATAAAACAATTTGGGAAACATATGAAAAAAATCATGATACAAAACTTATTAAGGGAGATATTTGTGGTATTCCTTCAGAGATATTTCCTGAATGTGATGGTATTATCGGAGGTCCGCCATGCCAGTCTTGGAGTGAGGCAGGGTCATTAAAGGGGATTGATGATCCTAGAGGACAATTATTTTATCAGTACATACGCATTTTGAAAGATAAAAAGCCGAAGTTCTTCTTAGCAGAAAATGTTAAGGGCATGATGGCGAAAAGGCATAATAGTGCTGTTGAAAATATTGTTTCTCAATTTGAGGAAGCTGGTTACGATGTTTTCATTCATTTGTTAAATGCTAGTGATTATGGTGTTCCTCAGGATAGAAAAAGAGTTTTCTATGTTGGATTTAGAAAGGATTTAAATATCAAATTTGAACCACCTAAACCATACGAGTCAAAGTTGACTTTTAAAGATGCGATATTTGATTTAAAAGATTCGGCAATTCCAGCATTAGAAAAAAATAAGACAAATGGTGATAACTGTAAAGTTTTGAATCATGAATACTTTATTGGTGCCTATTCGCCAATATTTATGAGTAGAAATAGAGTTAGACAATGGGATGAACAGGCATTTACGGTCCAGGCATCTGGTAGACAGTGTCAACTACATCCGCAAGCACCAGTTATGCCTAAAGTAGGAAAAAATAAAAATATATTTGAACCTGGTAAGGAAACACTATATAGAAGATTAACCGTGAGAGAGTGTGCAAGAATACAAGGATTCCCAGATAATTTTAAATTCTATTATACGAATTTGAACGATGCATATAAAATGATCGGTAATGCTGTTCCTGTGAACTTAGCGTATGTTATGGCTGAGTCAATTTTAGAAGCTTTGCGTAATTCTAGTTCAAATTTGAGTCTCTTAAAAACAGGCACAGATAATTAGGCGGAGGTAATCTATGAGTGAAAAAAGTAATAATCAAGGAAGGGCATATGAGTTTTCTTATTTAACTACATTGTTTGAAGAAATATCAAAAGTTCGTCCGGCAAAGATAGAAAAAAACAGTAGTTTTTATGCTGCAGAACGTGCATGGAATACTTTAACCGATTCTGAAAAAGCTATATACAAGATTAGTGCATTAGCTGGAGTAAATACTATATTTGAACTTGAACCGTTGATTTTAGATGATGGATTAGATGAGTTGGAATTGAAAATTCAATCAGATGATAAAGGTAAAGAAGGCGATGTAAGAGATGTACTGATTATTAGACGAGGTATTGAGTGGGAAATTGGTCTTAGCGTAAAACACAACCATTTTGCTGTAAAACATAGTAGATTATCTAAAAATTTAGATTTTGGAAAAAAGTGGTATGGAATAGATTGTTCTGAGCAATATTGGAAAGATATTAAACCAATATTTGAATATCTTGATTCTGAAAAACAAAAGGGTTCTAAGTGGAGTGAATTACCTAACAAAGAAGACGATGTATATGTTCCTTTATTAAATGCATTTAAAGGGGAACTGGAGAGACAAAATTGCTTGTTTGGTAAAGATATTCCTAGATTGATGGTTGAGTATTTGCTTGGAGAATTTGATTTTTATAAAGTAATTGGGATTGATAATAAAAAGATAACTCAAATTCAAAGCTACAATTTGAGAGGAACGTTGAATAGACAGGGTAAAAAGCGTAAAAGAAGCGTTGAATTGCCAATATCAACACTTCCAACAAGGATTGTTAGCTTGGAATATAAACCAGACAGTAAGAATACATTGGAACTATACCTTGATGGTGGTTGGCAATTTAGTTTCAGAATTCATAATGCTTCGACTAAGGTTGAATCAAGTTTGAAGTTTGATATACAAATTATAGGTATGCCTACAACAATTATATCGATAGATTGTAGATGGAAATAGGAATGCTAGGAGGGTCTGATAGTTTTATCAGATGTAATGTTATGGAAAATAGTGGATTTAAAATAAAATTTGATAAGAATACAATTGATCATCTAGGTATTAAGTTGTATAGCAAATTTCCCCCAGTAATTGCTGAACTTATTTCTAACTCATATGATGCAGATGCTGAAAATGTTGTAATAGAAATAGATTACAATAATAAAATTGTTACAGTTACAGATGATGGAATTGGAATGAATCACGAGGAATTGAATGAAAATTTCTTGAAAATTGGTAGAAATAGAAGAAAAGCCGAGGGAACTGGATTATCTAAAATTAAAGGCAGAAAAGTAACCGGTAAAAAGGGACTTGGGAAATTAGCAGTATTTGGAATAGCAAACACAATTGAAGTTCATTCGATAAAAGAAGGAATAAAAAACGCCTTTAGTATGAACTACGATGAACTTAAGGCTGAAATCAAGGATGAATATAAGCCAAAGGCATTATATGAAAATGAAAAAACAGATGAGCTACCTCAAACACAAGTAATTATTAAAGAGATAACTCAAAAAAATATTATGGATATAGACACTCTGGCATATAATTTATCAAAAAGATTTTCGTTCTATGATTCTGATTTTAAAGTGGAGTTAGTTGATTTAACATCGGATAGACGCATTGAAATAACTAAATCCATATATTTTGAGAAATTAGATAAAGAATTTGACTGGAATTTCCCGGATGATTTTGAAAGCGAGTTAAGTCAAACGGAATGGTTTGAATGGTTGAAATCTCATAATGTTTCAGGTAAAATTTTTACAAAAAAAACACCATTGAACAAATCGGAAGCAGGTTTTTACATTTA
Source organism: Streptococcus sp. HMSC066E07 (assembly GCF_001814695.1). Lineage (NCBI taxonomy): Bacteria > Bacillati > Bacillota > Bacilli > Lactobacillales > Streptococcaceae > Streptococcus > Streptococcus sp. HMSC066E07. The sequence continues at coordinate 19,246 of NZ_KV817411.1, read as the reverse complement.
TGTAAGAAATAAACTTGCTGCTGAGAATGATTTTTTTGATGACAGAGCGAATGATACGTTTAATGGATATGTTACTGGATATTTTAATATAGATTTTATTGATGATTCAAATGAAGCTGATTTTATATCCACAGATAGAAAAAACATTTTATGGGAAGCGGATGAAGATACAGCTAAATTAAAACAATATCTTAATAAATTAGTATCTAAAGTTTCAAATTCTTGGAGAAAAAAGAGAAAAGATAAGAAAGAAGAACAGTTGCAACTTCCTGAAGATTTTTTTGAAGGAATGTCAAAACTCGAGATATCTAGTATAAATAAAGTTAAAGATACTTTAATTGCTAACTCGATAGAAACTGATAATATTGACTCGTTGAAACGAATTTTAGATAGCATGAAAACATTATATAAATTTGAAAGTTTTCAAAATTATATTGCCGAGTTAGATGATGAAGATTTAACGGTTGATAAAGTGGAAAAAATTACTACAGATTGGGAATATATAGAATCTAAAGAGTTGGCTAAAATATCAATCGGACGTATTAAGGCAATTGAACAGTTCGAAAAGTATGTAAGAAATGATGCAAGTGAAACAAAAGTTATTCAACCTTTCTTAGAAAAATTTCCATGGATATTGGATCCAAGGATTACAACATTTGAACGAGAAGTTACCTTCAAGAAGATATTAAAAGAAAATTTTCCAGATACAGAACTTGAAGAAAAAAATAGAAGACTAGATTTTCTTTGCAATTTAGTAAATGGCGAATTGATAATAATTGAATTAAAGAGACCAAGAATAAAAATTTCGTTAAAAGAAATTAGACAAGCAAGGGAATACGAAAGATTTTTGCTGAAAAATCATAAAGAGAGTATTGCAAACGGTGTTAAAACATTTTTGATTTCAGATAGTTTTGTGATGGACGATGAGACGACAGATTTTTATTCGTCTTTGGAAGACACAGGCAAACTCTATATTAAATCGTATTCAGATTTACTGCAGCAGGCAAAGCAATACAATAAAGATTATATAACTAGGTATAAAGAGATTGAGAGCATTTATAAACCAGATAAAGAAGTATAGTGATAAAACAACTTGAAAGGAGGTGTGGTTATGCTCAATATAGTAGATGTGTTTTCGGGAGCAGGTGGATTAACCGAAGGATTTAGGTATAAAGACTATTATAATTTTATTTGTCATATAGAAATGGACAAAGATGCTTGCTCTTCTTTAGAATTAAGAAATATATATTACTATTTAAAAAAAGAAAATAACCTATCTCCATATTTTGAATATATTCAAGGTAAAATCTCGAGAGATGATTTGTACTCGATTATACCAAGAGATCTAACTAAAGATATATTGAATAAGGAAATCAGTAAAGATACTATACCTTCGATTTTTGAATTTATTGACCAAAGATTAGGCAATAATAAGTTAGATGGTATTATTGGCGGACCACCATGTCAGGCATATTCTACAATCGGTAGGGCCAATAACAAGTCGAAAAAATCTACTGATAAAAGAATTTATCTATATAAACATTATTTAGATTTTCTGGATAAATATAAACCAAAGTTCTTTGTTTTTGAAAATGTTAAAGGGTTGCTTTCTTTTAAGGATTTATCAGGAGAATTACTCTTGCCAAAAATAATTTGCGAATTTGATAAGTGCGGATATGAGGTAGATTATCAAATAGTAGATGCAAGTAATTATGGTATAGTACAAAAAAGAGAACGTTTAATACTTGTCGGACATCGAAAAGATTTAGTGTTCGATAACTCATTTTTTGACTGTTTGGCTGAATATGTTGAGGTTGCCCCAACTATAAAAGAATTGTTTGAGGACTTGCCAAGTATAAAGTCTGGAGGAAGTTCTCATAAGTATCGTTGTGATGTTTCGAGTCAGTTCGTTGAAAAATATATTCGTAAAAAAGATGGTATTTTAACACAACATACTGCGAGACCTCATAATGAAAATGATTTGAAAATATATAAATTGGTACTAAAAGCTAAGAAAAAAGGTAAGAATTTAAGATATATCGATATACCTGAAGAACTACAAACGCATTCTAATACAACATCTTTTTTAGATAGATATAAAGCTTTGGATTATGGCTCTGTTAGTCATACAGTTGTTGCTCATATTGCGAAAGATGGACATTACTATATTCATCCAGATTTAAGACAGAATCGTTCAATTACAGTAAGAGAAGCAGCTAGAATACAAGGGTTTCCAGATGATTTTTATTTTGAACATTCACGAACAGCTGCATTTAAACAGATAGGCAATGCCGTTCCACCAATTTTATCTAAAAAAATTGCAATGGCTATTATAGATTTTTTGAGAGGACAAAAAGGAGAGTGAATTACCTTTCCATCTCCTTACTCATATATTTCTCATAATTTTTTCTGATTTGATACAGTTCTTTCATATCAGATTTTGCAGAAGAATACTCTTGCATTAGGGTATTCTTTTTTTCATGCAATGAATCAAGCTCTTTCAAAATATCCTTGGAGTTTGGAAGTTTTGGGTAAGATTTTTTTAGGTCTGAAAGGGCATTTTCATATAGTGTTATTTCTGATTTATGTTCTTCAAAAAAAGCCTTATCAAATGGATCTTTCTTATATTCCAGATAGATTTGACGATACAATTTTACGGTATGAACTTGTTCCATAATATTTGATAGAGTTGAAATTTTGTTATCAACAACTTTGATTTGATCCTGTAAATCTTGTCTTTTTAATGCACTCTCTTTAATGTATTCATCAAGCTGGGAGATAGACTTAAATCCTTTTTCACGCATCAAAAGTACAGTATTGGCTGCAGTTTTCAAATTATGTTTTGTAGCCCAATACTCATAGCCTTTACTTGATTTTATCTTTTCATTATTCTCAATATCAATTATATTTCCAACACGCTTTTTCACTGTATATGTTCTTTGATTAGCATTATCTAAGATACGCTCTTTTAATCTATCCTCAGTATAATCTTCTCCAATAGTCTTAGTTCTTATAAATCTTTCTTTGTCCTTGTGCTTAAATGCAATGTTTTTTCCATATTTGATCTCATAATTAAGGGCAGCCATTCTCTTTATAAAATCATCCCAATCTTTGGATTGTTTAATAGCTCTATCTATATCAAATTGAAGTCTACTTTTCCAAGAAGTACCTTTCTTAAATTGGTCATTTTCATACCATGACTTACCATTAGTTTTATATTTCTTCCTATAAGTTTCGTAGAACTCATCAATAACAGATAGGTTGTTTTCTTTGCATAGTTTATCACTTTGATACCTAATTTGATGATAGCTTCTCTTGTTGGATTGATAGCACTTGCCTGTAACCATATTTACATTATTGAAGATGATATGGTTATGGATATGACCTTTATCTATATGGGTAGTAAGTACGAACTCGTACTGATCCTTAAGTATTCTCTTACAAAGTTCCATTCCGATTTGATGTGCTATTTCTGGAGTAGCTTCACCAGGCGTAAATGACTGAATAAGGTGTCTTGCAAGTACTGTTCCATTAACTTTATTATCTTCTCTAGTCTTCATAAAAGCAGTATGGGCAGTAGAAGCAAAGCACTTATTTGTGCTTACCAATATTTTTTCGTCTGTCTTTTCTTTATTTGTTATATAGACAATAGCAAGGTTAAGTGTTGATTTTATTGGATGTATTTTTGTGATTGCCATTTAAACCTCATCTCCTTTGTTAGTAGTTTTATTGAGTAGTAGGGAATGTATTTGCCATATTTCTTTTGATAGATGTTCAATGTGGGATTGTATATCTTTGATGTCATCGCTATAGATAACACCAGTAGAATTAACTCGTTTAGCAATTTGGTTGACGCTACTTGCATATCTAAAAAGTAATCCTTGTATATCTCTAAATGGTTCTAAATCGACAACATAAATATCTGATTCAGATACTACTTTTCTTAGAAAATGGTTCATGGTCTTACACTTTGACATCTTCATTTTCTTTTCAAAGAGTGCTTTTTCTTCTTCTGTTAAGTTTATTTTCAGCTGAACATTTCTAATTCTATTTGCCATGTCTGTTACTTCCTTTCAAAAAATTGGGGTCTTAGGGTACTCCCTAACAAGTTAAAATTGATAAAAAAAGAAGCAACTCCACGAGGGGCTGCTTCATCGATTTTTCGTAAGTGGGTACACACTTACTGTGCTTGCTACAAAAGTTACAAAAGAATGATTTGTAATACAAGCGTTAAGCAAGTTTTGAATTTATTATTAAATTATACCATAAGGACGCCATAATTTCCACATGTAACTTGACAAATATTGAATTTTGATTTATTATTAAATATATATTCAGTATTGGAATAGAAAGAGGTGTGCTATGGCACAAGTATTAAAAGAAGAAGTTAGAAATAGAATACTCGAAGCAGCAGAAAAAGTATTTTATAAAAAGGATTATAGAGGTGCCAAATTAACAGAAATTGCAAAAGAAGCAGATATTCCTGTGGCACTCATTTATACCTATTTCAAAAATAAGGAAGTTTTGTTTGATGCAGTAGTAAGTTCTGTTTATATAAACTTCGAGTCAGCTTTTAATGAGGAAGAATCTTTGGAAAAAGGTTCTGCTTCTGAAAGGTTTGATGAGGTTGGAGAAAATTATATTCATGAACTTTTAAAAGATCGTAAGAAGTTAATTATTTTAATGGATAAAAGCTCAGGTACAAAGCATACAGAAGCAAAACAAAAACTCATATCTCAAATGCAGGCTCATATTGAAGTAAGTTTAAAAAGACAATCGAAAGAGGAATATGATCCAATGCTTGCCCATATTTTAGCCAGTAACTTTACAGAGGGGCTTCTTGAAATAGCAAGGCACTATCAAAGTGAAAAGTGGGCAAAAGATATGCTAAAACTCATTGCAAGGTGTTATTACAAGGGAGTGGAATCCTTATAATTAGCACTAAAAAATAGACTTTGTGTAATCAGCAAAGTCTTACTTTAAACCTTAATATTGAATTATAATTCAATATTATTCAATTTTGAAAGGAGCGTTGTTCATGCCAGAAAAAGAATTAAGGAAAAAAGTGATTGAGAAAAATAGTTTATCCAATTCACTTCTTGCTTTAAAAATAGTATTTGATTTGATACCACAAATCTTACTTGTATATTTGATTAGTTCTTTAATCACAAACAATATTAACGAAGGTAATTTAAAGTATATATTCTTGGGAATCTTTATATCGTTTGTATTAAAAGGCGTGTTTTACTATTTTGCAACAAAGGTTGCCCATGAGAAAGCATACGAAAAATTGACAGAACTTAGGATAGATATTATCGGACATCTAAAAAAACTAAGTTTGGGATTTTTCAAAGAACATAATACAGGGGAGCTTACGAACATTGTTCAGCATGATGTGGAGCAAGTGGAAGTATACCTTGCTCATGGTCTTCCTGAAATAATGGCAGTTACGCTTCTGCCTACCATTATTTTCATAGCTATGATTTTTGTAGACTGGCGTCTTGCTCTTGGAATGATTGCCGGAGTTCCACTCATGTATTTGGTAAAAGTTCTTTCACAGAAAACAATGGATAAGAACTTTGCTATTTACTTTAACCATGAAAACAAGATGAGAGAAGAGCTAATGGAATATGTAAAAAATATCTCTGTGATTAAGGCTTTTGCTAAAGAAGAGGAGATTAGCGAAAGAACATTAAAAACGGCAAGAGAGTATATTTACTGGGTTAAAAAGAGCATGGGAGCAATTACAATTCCAATGGGACTCATTGACATATTTATGGAAATTGGAGTAGTTATTGTCATGATTTTGGGAAGTATCTTTCTTTATCAGGGGAATATTACAACGCCTAATTTTATCCTTGCAATTATTTTATCATCTGCGTTTACAGCATCGATAAGCAAGACAGCCACTCTACAACATTTTTCTATTGTATTTAAGGAGGCATTAAAGGCGATTGGAAAAGTTTTAACAGTTCCACTTCCAAACAAAAAGATAGAACAAGGTTTAGAATTTGGAAACATAGAATTTAAAGATGTGAATTTTGCATACGGAAAAGATGGATTTGAGCTTAAAAATATCAATTTGACTTTTAAGAAAAATAGTTTGAATGCCTTTGTAGGAGCAAGTGGTTGTGGGAAAAGTACTGTATCTAATTTGCTTATGGGATTTTGGGATGCTGACAGCGGACGAATAGAAATAAATGGGAAAGATATAAAGGATTACAGTCAGGAAAATATTTCAAATCTTATTGGAAGTGTGCAACAGGAGGTCATCCTTTTCGATTTAAGTATTTTTGACAATATTGCAATCGGGAAACTTAATGCGACAAAAGAAGAAGTCATAGAAGCTGCCAAAAAAGCGAGATGTCATGACTTTATTTCAGCATTGCCAAATGGATATGAAACACGAGTAGGTGAAATGGGAGTTAAGTTATCCGGTGGAGAAAAACAAAGAATCTCTATTGCAAGAATGATACTGAAAAATGCACCGATTTTAATATTAGATGAGGCAATGGCAGCTGTTGATAGTGAAAATGAAAGACTAATCGGTGAAGCGATTGATGATTTAAGTAAGGATAAAACCATCATTACAATTGCTCATCATCTAAATACGATTAGAGATTCAGACCAAATTATAGTTATGGATAAGGGTGTTGTTCTTGATGCAGGAAGCCATGAAGAGTTGATGAAAAGATGTGATTTTTATAAGGATATGGTTGATGCACAGAACAAAGTGGATAGATGGAATTTGAAAGATAATAGTCTTTCACGAGCAAGGAACGGAGTGGATTGCGAGTGTACGGAGGTGGTAACAGAAAATGTTTAGAGAAATGTTAAAACTACTTACAAAAACCGGCAAGAGAGATTTGATTATATCAAGTGTATTCTTTGCCCTTTATGGACTAAGCTCCATAGCTATGATTGTTATCGTATTTTCTATACTGTTTCAGATATTTGATGAGACGAGTTTAGATATGCTTTATAAATATTTTATTGCGATTGGATTACTTGTAGTCTTCAAAGGTATTTGTAATATGGTCGCAGATATGAAAAAGCATAGTGCAGGTTTTGATATTGTTCAGCAAATCAGAGAACGCATGATTATCAAATTAAAGAAATTTAGTTTAGGTTTTTATACAAATGAAAGATTGGGAGAAATCAATACAATTTTACACAAAGATGTTGATAATATGTCCCTTGTTGTAGGACACATGTGGTCAAGAATGTTTGGCGATTTTTTGATAGGTGCAGTCGTATTTGTTGGTCTTGCAAGTATTGATTTTAAACTTGCCATTATGATGGCTGTATCTGTTCCGATTGCACTTATTTTTCTATATCTAACAATTAAGCAATCTGAAAGAATTGAAAATCAAAACAACTCAGCACTTCTTGATATGGTTAGCTTATTTGTTGAATATGTTAGAGGAATACCTGTACTAAAGAGTTTTTCAAACAATAAGAGCTTGGATAATGAGCTTATGAATAAGACAAAAAAGTTTGGAGAAACAAGTAAAGCAGCTTCAAGATTCAAGGCAAAACAGTTATCTATATTTGGTTTTTTACTGGATATTGGATATTTAGTTCTTTTAATTGCAGGAGCAATACTTGTTATAAAGGGAAGTCTTGATGTACTTAATTTTATTATCTTTGCGGTAATTTCAAAAGAGTTTTATAAGCCGTTCGCTTCTATGGAACAACACTATATGTACTATGTTTCGGCGGTAGATAGTTACGAAAGACTTTCAAGAATTTTATATGCAGATGTAATCCCGGATAAAGTGAATGGAATTGTTCCGAAAGATAATGATATAGCTTTTGAAAATATAGATTTTTCCTATGAAAAAGATGAATTTAAAATGGAAAAATTGAGCTTTTCTATTGCTGAAAAAACAATGACAGCCTTAGTTGGAGAATCAGGTAGTGGAAAGACTACTATAACAAACTTACTTCTAAGATTTTATGATGTGCATAAAGGAAAAATTACACTCGGAGGAATTGATATAAGGGATATTCCTTATGATGAGCTTTTAGATCGTATCAGTATTGTCATGCAAAATGTTCAACTATTCGATAACACGATTGAAGAAAATATCAGAGTAGGTAAAAAAGGAGCTACAAAAGAGGAAATCATTGAAGCTGCAAAGAAGGCAAGGATACATGATTTCATTATGAGTTTACCAAAAGGTTATGAAACTGATATTGGAGAAAATGGTGGACTTCTTTCAGGTGGACAAAGACAAAGAATATCTATTGCAAGGGCTTTTCTAAAAGATGCACCGATTTTAATTCTTGATGAAATGACAAGTAATGTTGATCCTGTAAATGAATCTTTGATACAAGATGCGATTACAGAACTTGCAAAGAATAGAACTGTACTTGTAGTGGCTCACCATTTAAAAACCATTCAAAAAGCTGACCAAATTCTCGTATTTCAAAAAGGAAATTTACTTGAAAAAGGAAAGCATGGGGAACTTCTTGAGAAAGATGGTTACTACAAAAAATTATGGAAAGCTCAGTATGAGGTGTAACCATGATTTTGTTAAAAGATGTTTCTTATGAATGGGAAGATGGACGAACTGCTTTAAAAAATATCAATATTGAAATTAAAAAAGGTGAATTTGTTTTAATTTCAGGGAAAAGTGGAAGTGGTAAAAGCACTCTTGGAAGTGTAATGAATGGTCTTATTCCACATTATTACAAAGGAAAAATGCAAGGGGAAGCCTTTGCGTTCGGAAAAGATATAAGCAAATTATCGCTTCATGAAATAGGGCATATTGTAGGGACTGTATTTCAAGATCCAAGAAGTCAATTTTTTACGACAACGACAGATGAAGAAATAGCTTTTGGGCTTCAAACCATCTGCAAATCAAGAGATGAAATAAAACAGAGAGTAGAAGAAGTATATGCAGAACTGGATATTGAGGAACTGAAAGGAAAATCTGTTTTTGAATTATCAAGCGGACAGAAACAAAAGATAGCTATTGCAAGTATCTATGCGATGAATCCGAAAGTTTTAATTTTAGATGAACCTTCAGCAAATTTGGATATGAAAGCAACATTTGACCTATTTTTAATTTTGGAAAAATTAAAGAAAAAAGGAACAACAGTTGTTCTAATTGAACATCGTTTGTACTATGTAAAATCTTTATTTGACCGTTTTCTTTTGGTGAAAGATGGAGAAATTGCACTGGACTTGAGTCGGGAAGAAGTTATCCATCTTGAAGGGGAGTTTTGGGATGAGAATGGACTAAGAATTCTTGAATTAGAAGAATACAGGATAAGTGAGAAGAAAGATTCATATCAATTAAAGGATGAAAGTATCAGCGGAAAAGACTTGAAATTTTGCTATTCGAATGTAGCTAAGAATGGAAAGAAGCAAAAACAGTACATTTTAAATCATCTTGACTTTAATATGGAGTGTGGAAAAGCTATTGGTCTTATCGGCTTAAATGGTACCGGGAAAACTACCTTTGCAAGAGTGCTTTCAGGACTTGAGAAGATAAAAGAGGGGACAATATGGGCGGGAAAAGATAAGTCGCTTAATCACAAAGATTTAATGGATATGTCATATTTTGTCTTTCAAGATTCAGACTATCAGTTGTTTTCGGAAAGTGTACTTGATGAAATGCTACTTGGTATTTCAAGTAAAAATAAAAAAGAAAATACTCAAAAGGCAAAGTTTATTTTGAATGTACTTGGCTTAGATAAATATATAGACAAGCATCCGTTTGCTTTATCAAGAGGAGAAAAACAAAGACTGACAATAGCTTGTGGAATGATGAAACAGGCAAAAGTTTTCATCTATGATGAACCAACATCAGGTTGTGATAAAGACTCAATGCTTTCAGTCGCAAAACTGATTGAAGAACAATTAAAAAAAGGGATAACAGTTTTGGTAATAAGTCATGATTTTGAGTTTTTAGCAAACACAGTGAGTAAGCTCTGGGTAATGGGAGATGGAAAAATAGAAAGTGTTTTGAATATGAGTGAAAGTAATAAATTTCTCATATTGGACAAGATGAGAGGAGGTAGAGAACTTGATGGATAGAAAAACAGTCGATCCGAGAATAAAGCTTACTCTACTTCCAATTGTTGGATTTACGAGCTTTTTTATAAGCGATACAATTCTACTTTTCGGACTGATTGTCTTTGCCTTTTTTCTGTATGTATACAGCAGTATGTGGAAAAGAGCATTACGCTTTATTTTGTTTTTTGTGCTTTTATACTGCATAGAGTTATGGCTTGGAAAGTTTTGTGAAGCAAGTATCGTATTTGCAATATATATGTTTATTTACTTTGCATCAAGAATGACCTTAATTGCTATGTTTGGTGGATATATAACAAAGACTACAAGTGTAAGTGAAATGCTTGAAGCATTAAATAGAATGAAAGTACCAAGAAGCATTGGTATACCTTTTAGTGTTTTGCTTAGGTTTGTACCAACTATAAAAATAGAACTCAAGGCATTAAAAGAGAATATGAAGATTCGAGGAATCGTAACAAGTAGATTTTTCCCATTGCTACATCCAATTAAATATATTGAATATACGCTTGTTCCGCTTTTAATGAGAATGATTAAGATTTCAGATGAACTGTCAGCTTCAGCACTTATTAGAGGACTTGATAGTGATGAGAACAGGGTTACATTAACAAAATTGAGGTTTAGAACAACGGATTTGTTGATTGGACTATTAGGAGCTTTGATGATTGCTCTTGTGATAGTAATACAGAAAATTTATTAGGAGGACTTTTATGAAAAACAAATTAAATGGTCGTGATTTTATTACAATTGGAATCTTTAATGCAATTGGAATTGTCATATACATGGCGGTTGCATTTGCTATGGCAACAACAGTGATTGGAGGATTTATTGCTTCAGGAGTTAGCTTTATGGTAGCTGCTACCGTTTATATCCTTATGGCTTTGAAAGTTAAAAAGAAGGGCGTATTTACAATATCAGGAACGCTTCTTGGTTTAATTGCATTGTCAGGAGGACATTTGCCTCATGCAGTCTTTGCTGTAATCGGTGGAATTATATGTGATTTGATTATAGGAAATTATGAGAGCAAGGGACGAATGATTATTGGATATGGGACATTTGCATTAGCAGATTTTTTAGGGACAGTAATTCCTGTGATTTTATTCGGAACAGCTTCTTTTGTGGAAAGAGCATCAAAATGGAAAATGAGCGAAGCACAAATAAATGAAGCATTATCTTATTTCAAAGTTTCGTGGGCAGTAGGATTTGGCTTGATAACTTTTGTTCTTGCTTGCATAGGAGCATTTGTTGCAACAAGGATACTTAAAAAACATTTTGAAAAAGCAGGAGTGATTTAATCAATCTTTGTTTGTGAGGGAAAAATGGATTAAATAATGGAGGTAATTGCTATGTATTATTTAGGGTCTGTTATTCATATAGAAAAAAACAATAGACCTTTTTGATACTGGTAATTATCATAAAAAATCAAATTTAAAATATAGAGAAAGAGCAAGTTTCTTTCATTTCAGAGGACTTATTATGCCTATGTGCAGAAGTCCTCCTTTTTTGTCTAAAAACACAGACAAAAAAGAAATGGAGGAAATAAAATGTCAAAAGAATATTACCTTTATGTCAACGGACAAAGGGTTAAAGTCAGCGAGCAGATATATAAAGTCTACTGGCGAGAAAGAGAACACGAGAAGTATTTAGAGCAGGTGGACAAGAAAAACCACTTGCTCTTTTTTTCATCATTGGATCATGACGGACATTTTGTAGATAATATTGTTGATGAAAGTGTTGATGTAGAAAAGATTGTTGAAACACAGATGATGATTGAAGCAGTCAGAAATGCTATATCAAGGCTCAATGCAGAAGAAAGAGATGTTATTGAACGCTTGTATTTCAATGATGAAACTCTATCAAGTGTTGCAACTGAAAAGAAAGTGAGCTATCAAGCCATACAGTGGAGAAAAAACAATATATTGAAGAAGTTAAAGAAACTTTTGGAAGAATTATTGGATTAAGTACCTTGTAGCAGGGGGCAGATTTTCCTTTATAAAGTGAAGGGAGATCTGTCCTCTTTAATTTTTTAGAAGATAGGAAATAAAATTCAAGATATTTAAAAGGAATTCTCTCTTACAGCCATTAGGCAATCGTTCTTTGACAACTGAATAGACCAAGGTGGGACGTTATCCATTTGTGGAGAATTATGACCTACGCCAAGACTTTTCTGCTAAGAAATTTGGTTTAAATGAATACTGGTAAGTGCCAAGGATAAAAGAAAAAGAGCGATAAATAGGAATACATAAAGGATAGATGTGGCAATCTATCTCTGTGATACAAATGGTGATAATGATACTTCAATAGTTTAAGCCGGCTCGTCTTAATAAGGGGCGGTGGTGAGATTCCAATGTAGCAGCCAATGCACCTACCAATGTCATAAAACTTATTATAAAAATAGTGAGGTTAAGACTATGAATAAGAAAAAAGAAGTTAAGAAAGATAAGGATAAGAAGCAAATAGCCGATGATTATTCTAAGAAAATAACCTACTCTACAAGCGAAAGTGAAAAGCTTGATTTACTTGATATTGTTGAGATGTATCTATGTAAATCCTGTGTCAGAATTTGAGGGGCTGACAAAGAGAAATAGGGTGCGGTAAAATATAGGTGGTAGAAGTAATCTTCCGAAATGACTATTTGCCAAAATATCATTTTAGGAGGATTGTTATGAGAAATACTGCGTGTATGTATCTTCGTCTTTCAAGAGAAGATGGGGACAGTAATGAAAGTAACTCTATTTCAAATCAAAGACAAATAATCAAATCTTACGCTAAAGAAAAGAACATAGATCTATCTTATGAATATGTAGATGATGGATATAGTGGTTCTAATTTTGAGCGTCCAGATTTTAAGAATATGATTGATGATCTGAATAAAGGAAAGTTTTCTATCATTATGGTAAAAGACTTATCTCGTTTTGGCAGAGATTATATTGAGTCTGGGAAGTATCTGCAAAAGATATTTCCTGAAAAAGGTATTCGCTTCATATCTGTAAATGATAACTATGATAGTGATAATGCAGATGTTAGTGATACACATTTAATACTTCCAATTAGAAATTTTATCAATGACAGTTATTGTCGAGATATTTCTATGAAAGTGAAATCATCAAAAGAGGTGAAAAGGAAGAATGGCGAGTTTATTGGATCATTTGCTCCTTTTGGATATAAGAAAGATGATAAGAACAAACATCAGCTTGTAGTTGATGCAGAAGTAGCTCATATCATTGAGCGAATATTTAATATGAAAATAGAGGGTTATTCCTCAAAGGCTATTGCCGACTTTCTAAACAGTATTGGAACAGTTACACCAAAAAAGCACAAAGAAAATAATGGTGATAACTTCAATACTGGTTTTGTTGTGAAAAAAGCAAAGTGGGATGCTAAGATGGTAAACCGTATTATTTCAAATAAGGTTTATATTGGTGTCCTGGAACAAGGAAAAACCACAAAGTTAAATTATAAATCAAAGCATGAAGTCGATGTTTCCAAAGAAGACTGGATAGCAATAGAAAATGCTCATGAAAGCATAGTATCAAAATCCATCTTTTCACTTGCAAACAAAATGCTACTTCGTGATGTGAAACAGTCTAAAGATAAGCCATATATATTATCAGGTATGCTTTATTGCAAAGATTGTGGAAGTCCTATGATCAGGCGAAAAGTAAGAGATAAGATTTTCTACATTTGCTCTGAATATAATAATGCTGGAGAGTGTTCAAGGCATAGCATAAAAGAAGATTATGTTACCCACGCAACTATTCATGCACTAAATGAATATTTATCTAAGTACAATGAGCTACTTAAAAAAGTTAGCGAAATAGATGTTTCAAAGTTTACATTAAAGGTTGATTTTGAGTCATTAAATGTAGAAAAAAGAAAGTATGAAAGACTTAGACAATCTCTTTACATGGATTTAGAAGAAGAACTTATTACGACTGAGGAATTTGAACGATTTAGAAAAAATTATCTTATCAAGATTAGAGAAATTGAGAAACAAATTATTACAAAGCAAAATATCGTAGATGAACTGAAAATGAAGATAATCGATAAGGGCAGTTTCGTTTCTGAGATAGTTCCTAATCCTGAAAATGGTGAACTGAATCGATTGTCTTTAGTGTCTTTTATAGATCGTATTGAGATTGGAGAGGATAATGCAATTAACTTTGTCTTCAACAATATTGAAACAGTGAATCTGCTTCAAGCGATTGTAGATAGTGATAAGGTCGAAGCTAAGGATACACATAAGGCAAGACTATTATCAATGGGCAAGTTATTTGGTGAGCATTTAGAAAGAGTTGAACCTAAGCTTGCAGTTGGAGGTGTTTGTTAATGGCAAGGACTTCCAAAAGATATATAAGAAAAAACGAAGAACAAGCACAAAAAGTATTCTATAAAGCCGGAGTATATACAAGATTATCCAGTGAAAGAAAAGAAGAATGGCGTGAGAAATCATCGTCTATCGAAACACAGGTGCTTTGTTGTAAAGAGTATGCTTTAAAGGAAAATATCAAAGTCGTAAATATTTACACAGACTATGAATATAGTGGGACAAATTTTGAAAGACCACAGTTTCAAGAGATGATGCAAGATATTCGTGAAAGAAGAATTAATTGTATTATCATAAGGGACTTATCAAGACTTGGAAGAGAATATCTTGAGATGGGAAGACTCATAGACAAGGTATTTCCGTTCTTGGGAGTGAGGTTTATTTCTGTTAATGATAAGGTTGATACCGTTAAGGATTTAGATTCTAAGAAATCATTTGAAGTAACTCTTAAGAATATCATCAACGATATGTATGCTAAAGATATTTCGGTAAAGATAAAGACAAGTAAGCATAATAGGGCAAGAAATGGATACTTTATTGGTTCTGTTCCACCTTATGGATATAAGGTAGTGAAATTAAAAGAGGGACAAAAGTTAGAAGTTGATGAGAATGTTAGGTTCATTGTTGAAGAAATGTTCCGATTGACACTTGAGGGGAAAAGCCAATATGAGGTTGCAAAGCACTTTAATACAAAGGGCTATGCGACAGGAATGGTCTACTACAAAACAGGTAGAATTTATAGACAGGATGGTGATCCGCAGTGGAATAAAAGTACTATTTCCAAAATGCTTACGAATAAAGCTTATACAGGAACTTTAGTACAAGGTGTTAAGCAACAGAATCTTGCAAAGGGAATGAAGCAACAATTTGTAGATGAAAGTCAGCATATTATT
This sequence comes from Streptococcus sp. HMSC066E07, assembly GCF_001814695.1. NCBI lineage: Bacteria > Bacillati > Bacillota > Bacilli > Lactobacillales > Streptococcaceae > Streptococcus > Streptococcus sp. HMSC066E07. The sequence goes on along the minus strand of NZ_KV817411.1, from coordinate 3,984 downwards.
TATGAAAATGCTCATGAACCTATTATTTCAAAAGAAGACTTTGAAATGATACAAGATGTAAGAAAAGAACGCTTAAAAAATCATGCTTTTGGAGCAGAACAACATAACTTTAAACGAGATTATGAAAATAGATATAAAGGCTTAGTCTTTAATAATGCAACAGGCAAAGAACTTTATCGAAGAACAAGAATTTATGGTATTAACCATGATAGGCTTTATTACTCATTTCAAAATGATACTTGTACAGGAAAGATAGATAACGAGGTTAGAGTCTTTATTATGGAAAGAGACTTAGATAAAGCAATGTCAGAAAAGGTAGCAGAATTTATTACTAAGGCTACAAGCAAGACAAAGCTAATAGAAAGAGTTTCCATAAAGTTTGACGAAAATATTGATGAATTAAACAAGGATATTTTCAAATTGAAAGCCAAGATTGAAAAAGAGGAGATTCTCATTCAAAAAGCCTATGAAGACTATAGCTTAGGCAAACTTGATAGAGAAACATATAGTCTGAAAAGGGAGATTGCTTTAAGTCATATTGCAACAATCAATAGCGAAGTTATCTCTACAGAGGGAAATGTAAAAGACCTTGAAAAAGAAAAAAAGAAATCAGTTAAATGGATTAAAGATGTATTTTCAGTAAAAAAAGTTGAAAAGCTACCAACTGACTTAATTCATAGCTTAGTAGAAAAGATAATTGTTTATGGCAATCATAACTTTGAAATCATCTTTAAATTTAATATGGATAGTTTGATGGAAGGTGTAAAGTATGAGTAAGATTGCCCTTTATATCAGATTATCTGTAGAAGACCAGATGAAAAAAGATGAAAGCGAAAGTATCATCAACCAAAGGTATTTCCTAAATGATTTTATTGATAGAAATGACGAATTTAAAAGTTTCAAAAGAGAAGAATATGTTGACGATGGATATACAGGGACAAATGAGAAAAGACCATCTTTTCAAAGAATGCTTGAAGAAGTTAAGAATGGTAAAATCAATGCCATAATTGTAAAAGACTTGTCGAGGTTTATGAGAGATTATATTACCCTTGGTGATTATCTGGAGAATATATTTCCGTTTCTTGGTATTAGATTTATTGCTATTAATGATGGCTATGACAGTGCTAAGGAAAAAGGAAATGGGACAGATCTTGATATTCAGTTTAAAGGGTTGTTATATGACTTCTATACAAAGGATATTTCGCAGAAAGTAAAGACCGTTACAACGGAACTAAAGAAGCAAGGAAAGTTTCTTGCTTGGAGTCCACCATTTGGTTATATGAAAGATCCGGATAATAAGCACAACATTATTATTGATGAAAAGACAGCTTGGATTGTGAGGAAGGTATATGATTTAGCACTTACAGGACTTGCATCGAGAAAGATTGCAGCAGTTATGAATGAAGAGAATATACCAACACCAAACGAGCGTAAAAAAGAACTTACCAATATGGATTATGAATATAACATAGTATCATCAGATACAAGAGATGCACCAACATGGACAAATGGTACAGTGGTAGATATTTTATCCAATGAAAATTACACAGGCACTTATGTCTTCAATATGCAAGAAAAATCGGTATTAAATCCCAGTAGTTTTAAATTTAATCCTAAAGAAGAATGGGGTAGAGTTTATGACCACCACGAAGCTATCATTTCAAGAGAAGAATTTGATAAGGTTCAAGAAATTAAAGAAAAAAATAGCTTTCTAAAAGGGAAAAATACTGACTATCCATGGAGAAAGCATTCTCCATTACAAGGATTTGCAAGATGTCCTACTTGTAACCATATTCTGGGACTTACTCAATCAAAATTTAAGCGACCAGATGGAAGTATGAGAATACATAAGTATTTTCATTGTAGGATCTGCAAGTGCAATAATGTAGAACATAAAAATTCAAGAGTAGATAAGTTAGAGAAGCAGGTGCTTACACTTATTAAAGAGAAATATGGCGAAGCAGAAGTAAAGCCCAAAGAAAAAATAAGCATTAAAAATATAGAGAAAAAGATAGAAAAGCTTCAGGTGAAGAAGATGGCTGATTTTGAAAAATATAAGCTTGGGAAAATGACGAAAGCTAAGTTTGTAGAAAGTAAAAACCAGATAGATAATGAATTTGATAGGCTTGATGAAAAGATAAAACTATCTTCTAATGAAACAGAAGTTGTAACAGATAATGAACTTACACGAGAACTTATGGAAAAGTATGTTGAGTCGGTTATCTGTGAAGGTAGTATAGTTCAAAAAATCATATGGAAATAAACGCAAGAGGGAGTGAGAAATCACTCTCTTTTTGCTGTCTAAAAATAGACAATATATTTTGTGTCAGTCGCTTGACACGAGAGGGAACAGGGGGATTCTTAACTTCGACTCTGAATCGTTTAAGTAGTCAACGTAAAACTAGTGAAGACACTAAGAAATATAACACAGCTGTTTTTGGTATTGAAAAGAAAGCATTTCCCCACCTTTTAGCAGTTACAAATCTGTTTCTTCACGAAATTGATGACCCTAAAATTGTTCATGGCAATACTTTGGAGAAAAATGTTCGCGAATACACAGATGACGAAAAATTTGACATTATCATGATGAATCCACCTTTTGGAGGTTCTGAATTAGAAACAATAAAAAATAATTTTCCAGCAGAATTACGGAGTTCTGAAACAGCTGACTTATTCATGGCTGTTATTATGTATCGTTTGAAAGAAAATGGTCGTGTTGGGGTTATTTTACCTGATGGTTTTTTATTTGGCGAAGGCGTAAAAACTCGCTTGAAACAAAAACTGGTAGATGAGTTCAACTTACATACGATTATTAGGTTGCCTCATAGTGTATTTGCGCCGTATACAGGAATTAATACGAACATTCTTTTCTTTGATAAAACAAAGAAAACAGAAGAAACTTGGTTTTATCGTTTAGATATGCCAGATGGTTATAAAAATTTCTCGAAAACCAAGCCGATGAAGTCAGAACATTTTAATCCTGTTCGTGACTGGTGGAAAAATCGTGAAGAAATTTTGGAAGGTAAGTTCTATAAATCTAAATCATTTACACCTAGCGAATTGGAAGAGCTAAATTATAATTTAGACCAGTGTGGTTTTCCAAAAGAAGAAGAGGAAATTTTAGATCCCTTTGAGTTGATTCAGAATTATCAAGTGGAAAGAGCAACTTTAAATCATAAGATTGATACTGTATTAGCTGATATTTTGCAGTTGTTGGAGGACAAATAATGACACCAGAACAACTTAAGGCAAGTATCCTCCAAAGAGCGATGGAAGGGAAATTAGTACCACAAAATCCTGATGGCGAACCAGCAAGCGAATTGCTAAAGAGAATTAAAGCTGAGAAAGAAAAACTTATCAGTGAAGGCAAAATCAAGCGAGATAAAAAGGAAACCGAGATATTTCGTGGTGATGATGGGAAACCTTATGAGAAGTTTGCCGATGGAAGTATAAAAGAGTTTAAACATAATATACCTAAAGGATGGACTATAGTTTATTTACCAGATATCTGTGCATTAGAGGATGGCTCAATAAAAAGAGGTCCTTTTGGTAGCTCTATAACAAAGTCAATGTTTGTTCCGAAAGGAGAAAATACATATAAGGTTTATGAACAAGGCAATGCTATAAGAAAAACTATAGATTATGGAGATTATTGGTTAAAAGAGAGTGACTATCTACGTTTAAAAAATTTTTCAATAAAAGCAGGAGATATTTTGATATCTTGTGCAGGTACTATCGGAGAAATCTTTCAAATACCTTCAAATTACTATGATGGAGTTATAAATCAAGCATTATTAAAACTTACGTTAAATCCAGACATAATAGATTCACAATATTTTAAATGGATGTTTATGAGTTTGATTAATACAGTAAAAAGGCATTCTATAGGCTCAGCGATAAAAAATTTAGCTTCAATAAAATTTTTAAAATATGAAGTTCCTATGTTATTACCCCCACTTACCGAACAACAACGCATAGTAGAAG
>NZ_KV817410.1:0-40779 GCF_001814695.1 Streptococcus sp. HMSC066E07 | reverse complement strand
TTGTGTCAGCTGGGCGGACGAAGTGAATGAGTTTGGGTTTATAGTGTCAGCCGAGCGGACGAGGCGAATGAGTTTCAGTTTACTTCGTCGTCCTGGTCGACGGTCTGAACCAGTTTCAGTTTACTTTGTCGCCTCGGTCGACAGCTTCAATCGTTTTCTACGAATTGTTCATTCCGTTAAGTAAAATTACGCCTTATCGAAAGAGGTTAGTAAGCCAAACAATGAAATACAATCCAAGAAAAATAGCGTGCCATTTCCAATAAAGCACGATCAGTCCAAGCGTTTCACGTATCCAAGATGATGGTAGAAAATAAAGTGCTGTTCGGGAACCTATACTACGTCCTTTCAAACCAATCTTTCGCATGTAAATACCCGCTCGCAAGGAGTGGAAAGAATTGGTGACAACTAGACAACGATAATTTTTCTCACGTGTCTCATCCAAAATTGCTTTGCTAAAACGCAAATTTTCTAAGGTATTGGTTGACTGCCGTTCAATTATAATATCTTCTTGTGGAATACCTACTTGCCTTAAATATTGCGCCATTGCTTCTGCTTCGGTTATTGGTTCATCGACACCTTGTCCTCCAGAAACGACAATTTTGGGATGGTTATGAAATTTTTCATACATCGTCTTCCCCTTTTCGAGTCGTTGAGCGAGAAGAGGTGGAACCTTGTCTCCTATCAAACCAGACCCTAAGATGATGATGTAGTCTGGATGTTTTATGACGGGCAATACATTATAAACAAAACCGTAAAGGATATAGGTCACATAAAGATAGCTACCATAAATTAGAAGTCCATTTGTAAGAGATAGGATTTTATGAAGAAAGATAAAATGAGGAAAGAAAAAAGTAAGCGCTAGGGAAAGAGCAATAGCGAGTCCATAAAAGAGGGAGAGAAGGTTTGCTAAACGCCTGCCTTCAAAGGTCATCATCTGTCTGCCATTAAAAATGAGATAAATGGTTGAAATTATAACACTCAAAGGAATGAAAAGTGCTAAGATGAGCAAAGAAAGCATTGCCAGATTTCTATTGACAAGTTGTTCCATATGCATCACAAACAAACCAGAAACGATAGCGGCAAATAAAATTAGAACGACACTAAGCAGATAAGCATTGAAAAGTCGTCTGGGTTCGATACAAAATAAGATGACAAAAAGAAAAGCAGGGATAAACCAAATCAAATGAAGCAGCATAAATGATAGAAATCCTTTCAACCAATTTCCTTTTTAGTATAGCATAAAAGTTCCTGTAAAAAAGTAGATTTAAAAAACAATGGACTTAAAAATTGAAATATTATTAAAAAATATGGTATAATATTTTTATGTCTTGGGGTCGTTACGGATTCGACAGGCATTATGAGGCACATTTTGCGACTCATCGAGCGGATGTAAAGCGCCAGTTAAATATAACTGCAAAAAATAATAATTCTTACGCTTTAGCTGCCTAAAAAACAGCCAGCGTGACCAGATTCGGATCGCTCGTGTTCGATGACCGGTCTTAATAATAGCGAGATACGATTAAGCCTTGTCTAGGGGCTTGATAAGAGACTGATAGACTCGCTTGGCTTGGGCTTGAGTTATGTGTCAAAGCGAAGTTAAATCCAATACATAACCTATGGTTGTAGACAAATGTGTTGGCAGGTGTTTGGACGTGGGTTCAATTCCCACCGGCTCCATTGTTAAATATGGAAGATTACTCAAGAGGCTTAAGAGGCTGTGTTGGAAACGCAGTAGGCGTGTGAAAGCGTGCGTGGGTTCGAATCCCATGTCTTCCGTTTTGTTACAAAACGCTCGTTAGTGGCGTTTTTTTTACTAGAAGATAAAATGAGTGAAGAGAACGGATTCACTCATTTATTTTTTGAAAAATATTGAAATTTTTCTGAAAAGTAGTAGACTGTAACTAGAAAGTTTGGAGGTTTCTCGTGAAATTATACGTACAATTGATGATTATTTTTTCAATTTCTTTGATAGGAGAAGGGATTTCCTATCTTTTTCATTTGCCTATTCCGGGGAGTATTATTGGGCTTATTCTTCTTTTTTTGGCTTTGCAATTTAAAATTTTCAGATTGCGGCATGTGAGTATGGTGGGAAATTTTTTATTAGCCAATATGACGATTCTATTTTTGCCGCCAGCGGTCGGAATTATGGATAAATTTCATGTCATTGCGCCTTATCTGCTGCCGATTGTTTTGATTATTGTTGGAGCGATTGTGATCAATGTGGTTGTCATTGCTGTGGTTGTTCATTTTATCAAAAATCGCTTTGAAGGAGATTACGGAGAAGGAGAAACAAGAAATGTCTAATTTGTGGGGCAATCCTTTATTTGGTTTGGCTTTATCAATCTTTGCTTATCTGGTAGGAATGTTGATTTTTCGCAGATTTCCGCATCCTTTGACAACCCCTTTACTTCTAGCCACCATATTTGTCATTGTATTTTTAAAATTGACAGGAATTTCTTACAAGAATTACTACGTAGGCGGGGCGTATTTGAATAATCTCATTGTGCCGTCAACGGTTGCACTGGGAATTCCTTTGTATAAAACATTTCATCTCATGAAACACCATGCCAGAAGCATTTTGATTGGTACTTTTATAGCGGTGGTAGTGAATACTAGTTTTACGGCCTTGGTCGCCAAGGCTTTTGGAATGGATTTTTTCTTAGCAATTTCACTCTTTCCCAAATCAGTAACAACAGCTATGGCGGTTGGAATTACAGATAAAATGCAAGGGCTGACGACAGTGACGTTGGTAGTTGTAGTTGCAACGGGAATCTTGACAAGTGTGATCGGTCCGACTGTTTTAAAAATCTTAAAAATCAAAGATCCTGTTGCAGTAGGCTTAGCTCTTGGAGGAACGGGACATGCTGTTGGGACAGGGACAGCCTTTAAATACGGACAAGTTGCAGGAGCTATGGCTGGTCTAGCTATTGGGGTGACAGGGATTATGTATGTGATTGTCAGTCCAATTGTTGCAAGTATTATTTTAAAATAGCAAAAGACGAGAATGACTGTGCTGTGACTATTTTTTGAAAGCAAGTATGTTTTCTGCCCCATTTCCTAAAAAACATGATATAATAGAGAGTAAAAACTTTTTGATAGAAAGACAGTTATGGATTTAAAAGATTATATTGCAACCATTGAAAATTACCCACAAGAAGGGATTTTATTTCGTGACATTAGCCCATTAATGGCAGATGGGAATGCCTACAGCTATGCTATTCGTGAAATTGTCCAATATGCTACGGACAAGAAAATTGATATGATTGTCGGTCCAGAAGCGCGTGGATTTATTGTTGGATGTCCGGTAGCTTATGAGCTTGGAGTTGGTTTTGCTCCAGTACGTAAGCCTGGGAAATTGCCTCGTGAGGTTATCTCAGCTAGTTATGAAAAAGAGTATGGTGTAGATACCTTAACAATGCACGCAGACTCTATCAAGCCTGGACAGCGTGTACTGATTGTTGATGACCTTCTTGCAACGGGAGGAACGGTTAAAGCAACAATTGAAATGGTTGAACGTTTAGGTGGTATCGTTGCAGGTTGCGCTTTCCTTATTGAATTGGATGAATTGAAGGGACGCGAAGCTATTGGTAACTACGATTACAAAGTTCTCATGCATTATTAAGGTATAAGTAAAAGCTATATCTTGTTGTAGAAAAAGTATAATTGAAAACTATATCTCCTTTCAGTATAATAAAAGCAGAAAGTAAAAGGAGATATTTTCATGCCTATTAAAATTGATAAGAAATTACCAGCTGTTGACATTTTAAGATCTGAGAATATCTTTGTTATGGATGATGAGCGTGCAGAACACCAAGATATTCGTCCTCTGAATATCTTGATTTTGAATTTAATGCCGCAAAAAACAGTAACAGAAACGCAGTTGTTGCGTCATTTAGCAAATACGCCATTGCAACTTCGGATTGAATTTCTTTATATGACTTCTCATACCTTCAAAACGACACGTGCGGACTATATGGAGACCTTTTATAAGACTTTTGATGAGATCAAAGGTCGTTATTTTGACGGTTTGATTGTCACTGGAGCGCCAGTCGAGCATTTGCCTTTTGAAGCAGTAGATTATTGGGAAGAATTTCGACAAGTTATTGACTGGTCCAAATCGCATGTTTACTCAACGTTGCATATTTGTTGGGGAGCGCAAGCAGCTCTTTATGCTCGTTATGGCATTGCCAAACACCAGATGAAGCGCAAGTTGTCCGGTATTTATAGTCAATCCATATCAGAAAAACCAAATTTGCTGTTTCGTGGTTTTGATGATGAATACGCAGCTCCTCATTCGCGTTATACAGAAGTTCGCAAAGAGGATATTTTAAACAAGAGTAATTTGGAAATTTTAGCTTGTGGAGAAGAGGTTGGTGTCTCCGTTGTGGCAAGTCGTGATCTTCGCGAAGTGTATAGCTTTGGTCATTTGGAATATGACCGCGAGACCTTGGCAAAAGAATATTTGCGTGATGTAGACGCAGGGCTGAATCCGCATATTCCAGAAAATTATTTCAAAAATGATGATGTTACTTCAGTCCCCTGTTTACGATGGAATCTGGCTGCGGCGCTGTTTTTCAACAATTGGATTAATTATGCTGTTTATCAAGAAACGCCATTTGACTGGGAAAATGCAGCAAATGCAGCAAATGACGCTTCCTTGTTTGCTTATTTATAAGAGGTGTTATGACTTATTTATCAGCGTATAAGACGGGCAATTTAGTATTGCCAACTGAGCTTCTTTTTTATTTTCATGAAATATTTGATAATAGTGATGACTTTTTGGTCTGGCAATTTTTCTATTTGCAAAATACAACGTCGCTAGAAGAGATTTCTCCTGTTCAGATTGCAGAAAGTATCGGGAAATCCGTTGCAGAGGTCAATCGCTCTATGTCAAATTTGACAGAAAAAGGATTGTTGCAGTATAAAACAATTGCACTCAATGGTGAAATTGAAGCAGTTTTTGATGCGCTGCCAGCGCTTGAACGATTAGATGAAATTGTAGAAAGTCGCTCAAGCGTTGCGCAAACTGTTTCTCAAAATGTTTTAAAAGACTTGGTCGAGACTTTCCAGCAAGAATTAGGTCGCCTCTTGACACCGTTTGAAATTGAAGATTTAACAAAAACGATTCAAGATGACAAGATCAATCCTGAACTTGTTACTGCTGCTCTTCGTGAAGCTGTTTTTAATGGAAAGGCAAACTGGAGATACATCCAAGCTATTTTACGGAATTGGCGCCGTGAAGGCATTACAACAGTAGCACAGGTAGAAGCGAAGCGAGAAGAACGTGAAGCGGCAAATCCGCAAAATATCACTGTCTCAGATGATTTTTTGAAGGCTATGGATTTGTGGCGAGATTAAGATGTCGGAGTTTGTTCCCTTGGAATAGACTCTTTTTTTAGTTCCTTAAAAATGATATACTAAGTGAAACGATTATTTTAGAAATGAGTTATCATGCAAGTAAAGAATATCTCAAAACGTTTGAGAAAAGTAGCTGGTTTTGTACCACAGGATGCCAAAATCTTGGATGTAGGAAGTGACCACGCTTATTTACCGATTTATCTAATTCAGCAGGGAAGAACTTCCTCGGCTATTGCTAGTGAAGTTGTTGAGGGACCTTATCAGTCTGCGGTGACGAATGTAGCAGATAATCAGATGTCCGATAAAATTGATGTTCGCTTGGCAAATGGTTTGGCAGCTTTTGATGCAGAAGATCAGATTGATGTTATCGTTATTGCAGGAATGGGAGGAGGATTGATAGCAGATATTTTAGACAATGACAGTGCAAAATTGGCATCTGTTAAGCGCCTGATTCTTCAGCCTAACAATCGGGAAGATGAACTTCGCAGGTGGTTATGTGGTCATAATTTTCAAATTATTGAGGAAGCTATTGTGGAAGAAAATGGGAAATTTTACGAGATAATGATAGCTGAACAGGGGCATCAAGTGTTGAATGCTAAACAAGAACGCTTCGGACCTTATCTAATGAGGGAGCAATCAGCTGTTTTTCTAGATAAATGGCAGCGAGAAGTAGACAAGCTGGAAAAAGCTTTGGCTAAAATCCCCGAGAAAAATCTAACGGAACGCTCTGCTATGTCCCAAAGAATCAAGCAAATCAAGGAGGTACTGCATGCTGGCAAGTGATTTTATTAACCGTTATGAAGCATACTGTCCTAAGAATCTGTCCATGACGGGAGATGTCTGCGGACTGCAAATTGGAACTCTGAATAAGGAAGTTAAGCGAGTACTGGTAGCTTTGGATATCCGCGAGCAGACAGTTGCAGAGGCGATTGAAAAAGATGTAGATTTGATTTTGGTTAAGCACGCACCGATCTTTCGACCTATTAAGGATTTAGTGGCAGACCGACCTCAGAATCAGATTTACATCGATCTGATTAAGCACGATACTGCAGTCTATGTCAGCCATACCAATATTGATATTGTGGATGACGGTCTCAATGACTGGTTCTGTGATCTACTAGAAATCACTGATACGGATTATCTTAGCGAAACGGTTCCTGGACACGGCATTGGTCGTATTGGCAAGATTGCACCTCAGACTTTTGGAGACTTTGCAGGCAAGGTTAAGGAAACTTTTGGTCTGGATAGTCTGCGTTTGGTGACTTATTCGGCTGTGGATCTGGAGCGAATGATTGAGAAAGTGGCAATCTGTGGTGGCAGTGGTCAGTCCTTTTACAAGGAGGCTTTAGCAAAGGGCGCTCAGCTTTATATTACAGGTGATATTTACTACCATACAGCACAGGATATGCTGAGCGAGGGGCTTCTAGCTTTGGATCCGGGTCACCATATAGAAGTGTTCTTTGTAAAAAAATTGGTTGAAAAGTTTCAAGACTGGAAAGTAGAAGAGGGTTGGGAAGTTGAATTTTTAGCCAGTCAAGTTTCTACAAATCCTTTTAAACATATCTAAGTAGGAAATTGTATGAAAAAAGTAGCGATTATCGGAGCGGGGATTGTTGGATCAACTGCTGCCTATTATCTATCAAAAAATCCTGTTTATCAGGTAACAGTTTTTGACCATGGAATAGGTCAGGCAACCAAAGCAGCAGCTGGTATTATCAGTCCGTGGTTTTCTAAGCGGCGCAATAAAGCATGGTATCGTATGGCGCGACTGGGAGCAGATTTTTATCTGGATTTGATAACTGATTTACAGAAGGACGGTTTTGAAACGGAGTTTTATCAGCAGACTGGCGTCTTTTTGCTGAAGAAAAAAGAGGAGAGCTTGGAGGCACTCTATGACTTGGCAGACCAACGGCGAAAAGAGTCACCGCTCATTGGCGACTTGCGGCTACTTTCACGGGCGGAAGCAGCAGAGTACTTTCCAAATCTTAAAGGTTTTGACCGGCTGCTCTATGCTTCTGGAGGAGCACGCGTGGAAGGCTCATTATTGACTCAGACTTTGCTTACGGCTAGCGGTGCAGAAGTAATTCAAAAGAAAGTAAGTTTGGACATTCGAGATGGGGCTTTCTGGGTTGATAGTTGTTGTTTTGACCAAGTTATATTGGCAACAGGAGCTTGGTTGCCCGAGTTTTTGAGTCCATTAGGTTATCAAGTGGATATTCGTCCACAAAAAGGGCAGTTGCGAGATTATCAGACTGCTCTGGTGACAGATGATTATCCAGTTGTTATGCCAGAAGGAGAGCTAGATATTATTCCTTTTCAAAATGGCAAAATCAGTATGGGAGCTACACACGAAAATGAAATGGGCTATGACCTTAAAGTAGATCAGGTCATGTTAGATAAAATGGAACAGGAAGCTCTCTACTATTTTCCTAGGTTATCTCAGGCGAAAGTGGTGAACGAACGGGTCGGAATTCGAGCCTATACTAGTGACTTTTCTCCCTTCTTTGGTCAGGTGCCAGATCTTCCTCAGGTATTTGCAGCTAGTGGTTTAGGCTCGTCTGGCTTGACGACAGGACCTCTCATCGGATATCATTTAGTTCAGATAATTCAGGGAAAAAACGGTAGTTTAAATCTAGCGGATTATCCCATTGAAAGCTACATTAAGAAAGAGAAATAGGTGACAGAGAATATTTTAAATTGGGTCAATGTTTGTGTGAAAAAAGAGAATCAAGTTCTCTTGCTCAATCGACAGCATGATGATTTTAAAGGTTGGATTCAGCCAGGTGGAAAAGTTGAGTTTCCAGAATCTTTTTTTGAAGCAGCAGCTCGTGAGTTGAAAGAGGAAACGGGATTGACGGCTTTGAAATTACAGCTTAAAGGCATTTCAGGTTTTACCAATCCAGCAAAAGCAGAGCGTTATGTCTATTATGATTTTCTCTGTGAGGATTTTGAAGGGGAACTGCTAACGGAATCACGGGAAGGTCAGCCCAAATGGTGGTCAATTGATGAACTGGACCAGCTCGACATGCAGGACGACATCAGAGATAGGCTTCCTTTGTACTGGCGAAAAGGCTCCTTTGAGCGGATTCACTATTGGGATGAAGAGAACCATTACATCAAAGAAACCAAGACGATATTGTATGATGAAAGATAATGAGGAGATGAAGTTGTTATGAACTGGTTGCAGGAGCAGCCTGTGGTGCTACAGGCTTTTTTGGCGGGACTCTTTACATGGGGCTGTACCATTGTAGGCTCTGCGGTTGTCTTTTTCTTTAAAACAGTCAGTCGTAAGCTGCTGGATATTATGATGGGATTTGCAGCTGGTGTCATGATTGCAGCTTCATTTTGGTCGCTCTTGCAGCCTTCAATTGAGTATGCAAAAGGTAACTATGGAGTCTGGTCTTGGATGCCAGCCGCCCTTGGTTTTCTGTTGGGTGGTTTCTTCTTGCGCTTTATTGATGCGGTAGTACCCCATTTACACCTTAGCAAAAAGGATGTATCTGAGGCAGAAAGTCTGCCGGAGCACAGCCGGAATAAACTGTCCAAAACAGCCCTGCTTTTTCTGGCTATTACCATACACAATTTTCCAGAAGGCTTGGCAGTAGGAGTGGCTTTTGGTGCCTTATCCAGCAATTCCAGTCCAGAAGTCTTTATCGGAGCCGTAGGTCTGGCTTTGGGAATTGGTCTCCAAAATGTGCCGAAAGGGGCAGCCTTGTCCATTCCTATACGGACAGATGGGGAATCGCGTCTTAAGGCTTTTTACTGGGGCTCGATATCGGCTATTGTTGAGCCTATCGGAGCGGTTCTTGGTGCTTATGCGGTTATGACAATGACGGCTATTCTACCCTATGCCCTGTCTTTTGCGGCGGGAGCCATGATTTTCGTCTTCGTGGAGGAGCTGATACCAGATTCTCAGACAAATGGCAATACAGATGTTGCGACTTTAGGTCTCATGGTGGGCTTTGTATTGATGATGGTATTGGATGTGGCTTTGGGATAGCAGATACTTTTTTGAAATCAAGCGTCTATTTTATCAATCTGCCAGATAACAACAGTTCTATCTTGGCAGATTTTTGGTTTCGTTTTTAATTTTTATTAAGTATGAAAAGCTTTGAATGAACATGCTCTCTTTCTTGAAGGATGACATCCGCTTTCAAAAATGGTAAAATAAGTAGAATACATTTAAGAGAGGAAACTCATTATGAAAGGTATTATCCTTGCAGGTGGTTCTGGTACACGTTTATATCCTTTGACTAGAGCTGCGTCTAAACAACTCATGCCGGTTTATGACAAACCCATGATTTATTATCCATTATCAACCCTCATGCTGGCTGGTATCAAGGACATCTTGATTATCTCAACACCGACAGATCTCCCTCGCTTTGAGGATTTGTTGGGTGATGGCTCGGAGTTTGGTATCAAACTTTCTTACGCTGAGCAACCAAGTCCAGATGGTTTGGCCCAAGCCTTTATCATCGGGGCTGACTTTATCGGAGATGACCATGTGGCTTTGATTTTAGGTGATAATATTTATCATGGTCCAGGCCTTAGTAAAATGCTGCAAAAAGCTGCTTCTAAGGAAAACGGAGCGACTGTCTTTGGTTATCAAGTAAAAGACCCAGAGCGTTTCGGTGTGGTTGAATTTGATGAAAATATGAATGCAATCTCTATCGAAGAAAAACCAGAACAGCCACGTTCTAACTATGCAGTTACAGGACTTTATTTCTATGACAATGACGTAGTAGAAATTGCTAAAAATATCAAGCCTAGTCCACGTGGAGAGCTGGAAATCACTGATGTCAATAAGGCTTACTTAGACCGCGGCGATTTGTCTGTTGAGCTTATGGGACGTGGTTTTGCTTGGTTGGACACCGGTACACACGAGAGCTTATTAGAAGCTGCTCAATACATCGAAACCGTCCAACGTATGCAAAATGTTCAAGTAGCAAACTTAGAAGAAATTGCCTACCGTATGGGATATATCACTAAAGAACAAGTGCATGATTTGGCACAATCACTTAAAAAGAACGAATACGGTCACTACTTATTACGTTTGATTGGAGAAGAATAAGACATGTCTGAACAATTTTTTGAAAAAAAATTAGCAGCTCGTAAGATTGAAGCCATTCCTGGCATGCTGGAATTTGATATTCCAGTTCATGGGGACAATCGTGGCTGGTTCAAGGAAAACTTTCAAAAAGAAAAAATGGTACCCCTTGGTTTTCCAGAAAGCTTTTTTGCTGAAGGTAAGCTCCAAAACAATGTCAGCTTTTCCTGCAAAAATGTGCTCCGTGGTCTTCATGCAGAACCTTGGGATAAGTACATTTCTGTCGCAGATGGCGGAAAAGTTCTCGGTTCTTGGGTTGATTTGCGTGAAGGGGAAACATTCGGAAATACCTACCAAACGGTCATTGATGCCAGCAAAGGGATTTTCGTTCCTCGCGGTGTAGCAAATGGCTTTCAAGTATTGTCAGATACGGTTTCTTATAGCTATTTGGTCAATGACTACTGGGCATTGGAATTGAAACCTAAGTATGCCTTTGTCAACTATGCTGACCCCGCTCTTGGCATTGAATGGGAAAATCTTGACCAAGCAGAAGTATCTGAAGCAGATAAGAATCATCCAATGCTTAAGGATGTTAAACCTTTGACCAAAGATATGTTATAATACCCTCAGAAGATAGGAGAAAATCTTTTCATGACTGAATATAAAAATATTGTAGTGACAGGTGGTGCTGGTTTTATCGGCTCTAACTTTGTCCATTATGTGTACAATAACTTTCCAGATGTGCATATTACCGTTCTGGATAAACTGACTTATGCTGGTAACCGTGCCAACATTGAAGAAATTCTAGGCGACCGCGTGGAGTTGGTCGTTGGAGATATTGCTGATGCAGCGATTGTTGACCAAGTGGCTAAGAATGCAGATGCTATTGTTCACTATGCGGCAGAAAGCCATAATGACAACTCACTTAATGACCCACGTCCGTTTATTGATACGAACTTTGTCGGAACTTATACGCTTCTTGAAGCGGCTCGTAAATACGATCTTCGTTTCCACCATGTATCTACTGACGAAGTTTATGGTGACCTTCCTCTTCGTGAAGATCTTCCGGGGCATGGTGAAGGACCGAGCGAAAAATTCACTCCAGAAACCAAATACAATCCAAGCTCACCTTATTCTTCAACTAAGGCAGCTTCTGACTTGATTGTCAAAGCTTGGGTACGCTCTTTCGGTGTCAAGGCAACTATTTCTAATTGTTCAAATAACTATGGACCATATCAACACATCGAAAAATTTATTCCGCGCCAAATTACCAATATCCTTTCAGGCATTCGTCCAAAACTTTATGGTGAAGGAAAGAATGTTCGTGACTGGATTCATACCAATGACCATTCATCAGGGGTTTGGACCATTCTCACAAAAGGGAAAATCGGTGAAACCTACCTAATTGGTGCAGATGGTGAGAAGAATAACAAAGAAGTGCTAGAGCTCATTCTCAAAGAAATGGGACAACCAGCTGACGCTTACGATCATGTAACAGACCGTGCGGGTCACGACCTGCGCTATGCTATTGATGCTAGCAAGTTGCGTGATGAACTAGGTTGGAAACCAGAATTTACCAACTTTGAGGCTGGATTGAAAGAAACAATCAAATGGTACACGGATCACCAAGATTGGTGGAAAGCTGAAAAGGAAGCTGTCGAAGCCAACTATGCCAAGACTCAAAAAGTATTAAAATAAAAAGTAACTATTGAAGTTTTGTCTTAAAAGGAGAATCATGAAACATAAAATTTTAGTAACAGGTGGAGCCGGATTTATCGGAACGCATACCGTTATTGAGTTAGTCAATGCTGGACACGAAGTTGTTATTGTTGATAATTTAGTGAACAGCAGCAAAAAAAGTGTAGAAGTTGTAGAACGAATTGTTGGTCAAAAAATTCCATTTTATCAAGTGGACATTCGTGATAAGAAAGCCTTGCTTGAAATCTTTAAAGCAGAACAACCAACAGGTGTGATTCATTTTGCAGCGTTGAAAGCAGTTGGTGAATCAACACAAATTCCATTGACTTATTATGAAAACAACATTACAGGAACATTGACATTACTACGTGTTATGGAAGAAGTCAATTGCAAAAATATCATTTTCAGCTCTTCTGCAACTGTCTATGGAGACCCTCATACCGTTCCAATTTTAGAAGATTTTCCTCTGTCAGTCACCAATCCTTACGGACGTACAAAACTAATGATTGAAGAAATGCTGACAGATATTTATAAAGCTGATTCAAGCTGGAATGTTGTCTTGCTTCGGTATTTTAATCCAATTGGTGCTCATGAAAGTGGTGATTTGGGTGAAAATCCAAATGGCATTCCAAATAATCTCTTGCCATATGTGACGCAGGTTGCTGTTGGAAAATTAAAAGAAGTGCAAGTGTTTGGTAATGACTATCCAACAGTTGACGGTACCGGTGTTCGTGACTATATTCACGTGGTGGATTTGGCAAAAGGACATGTGGCTGCTCTGCAAAAAATTGAAGGAACTGCTGGTCTAAATATCTATAACCTTGGTACCGGCAAAGGATATTCTGTTTTAGAAATTATCCAAAATATGGAAAAAGCAGTCGGCAAACCAATCCCTTATAAGATTGTTGACCGCCGCCCTGGTGACATTGCCACTTGTTATGCCGACTCTACAAAAGCAAAAGAGGAATTAGGCTGGGAAGCACAATTTGATATTACACGCATGTGCCAAGATGCTTGGCATTGGCAAAGCAAACACCCAAATGGATTTGATGACTAAATAAAAAATATGTCAATAGTAGACGAGGCTGGGATAGTAGTTTCTCAGCCTCGCTTTTTGCATAGAAATAAGCTTGATGCACAGTAGTTGATTACTCAAAACATTGCGTTGAAGTTGCGAATAATGCTTGCGAGGTATTTTCTATTCAAGCTTGTGAGAAGTATCTAATCAACCTTGTGGAAGTTGACCAGAACTCGCTGTTCTGAAGTTTTTGCATGATGACTTGAAAGTAAATTTACTAAAAAATTAGAAAACCAGTTAAGCATTTTTCTAGTGGAATAATGTTCTTTGTGTTAAACTAAAAATATGGAACATCATTTTAATCATAAAGCAGGATCATTCGATTCTCCAAAAAATATATTTATTGCCAATCTTATTCGCCAAGAAGTGGAGAAACAAATTGTAGATTTCTCTGACAAGTGCATTTTAGATTTTGGCGGTGGTACAGGATTGGTGAGCCTGCCATTGGCAACTCAATCCAAGTCAGTCATGCTTGTTGATATTTCTGAAAAAATGCTTGAGCAAGCTCGCCTAAAAGTGGAAAAACAAGCTATTGAGAATGTTTATTTGTTACAGCAGGATTTGTTGACAAAACCATTAAACCAATTGTTTGACATCATCGTGGTTAGTCGTGTTCTTCATCATATGCCAAATATTGAGAAGACTCTAGCGATGTTTAGAAATCATCTTGTAGAAGACGGACAACTTTTTATTGCAGATTTTGTTAAAACAGACGTAAATCATCATGGCTTTCATCTTGCTGACTTGGAAGGAAAACTGTCTCAAAGTGGCTTCTCATCCGTCAAATCTCAGATAATTTATAGTGCAGAGGAACTCTTTTTAGGAAATTATGCAGAGCTTTTCTTGACATTAGCACAAAATCACTCGTTTGCATGACGAGTGATTTTGGTTTGTCTTTATAGTAGATTTCTTGATTCTTTTATGGAAATAGTAGAAAATGCCGCGTGGATATAGTATAATGGGGTTATATGATTTTGAAGGAGAATGAGATTAAGTGAAATCTTCGGATTTATTGATTATTATACCTGCCTACAATGAAGAAGGCTCTATTGAGAATGTTGTCAACAATATCATCAGGAATTATTCACAGTATGATTATGTGATTATCAATGACGGTTCAAAAGATAGAACATCAGCCATTTGCCATGCAAACAGTTATAATATTGTGGATTTGCCGGTCAATTTAGGATTGGCAGGCGCATTTCAAACAGGACTTAGATATGCTTATGAGCAAGGCTATAAAAAAGCAGTGCAGTTTGACGCAGATGGTCAACATTTGCCTGAGTATATCTCAGTTTTAGAAGCAAAAATGAACGAAGGCTATGAAATGGTTATTGGATCTCGTTTTGTGACGGAAAAGCGCGAAACGTCTTTGCGGATGATGGGGAATATTCTCATTAGTGCAGCCATTAAATTAACCACAGGAAAGACAATCAACGATCCAACCTCTGGTATGCGGATGTTTTCTGAAGGACTTATCAAAGAATTTGCTCTCAATATCAATTATGGACCTGAGCCAGATACCGTCTCATATCTAATTCGTCATGGTGTGAAAGTAGCAGAAGCCCAAGTGCGAATGGAAGAGAGACAAGCTGGTGAGAGTTATCTGACACTTTCTCGCTCTATTCAATATATGACGCACATGTTTGTATCTATCTTGATTATTCAGAATTTCAGAAAGAGAGGGTAGACATTAAATGACTATTTGGTTTCAAATTGTATTGATTTTTGTCTCTATTATGACTTGTGCCTTTATTTTACGTAGCATTCGAAAATCACAAGTTCAAATCAACGATGCTATATTTTGGGTATTTTTCTCTTTAATTTTATTAGTATTTAGCATTTTCCCAGGTCTAGCAGAAGCTATCGCAAGTGCATTAGGAATTGTATCAGCAGTCAATTTTATCTTTTTATTTGTCATTTTCTTATTGCTCATCAATCAATTCCAACTCACTCTTAGATTATCTAAATTAGATACGAAATTTAAAAATTTAGTTCAAACAATCGCACTGAGGGAGAAAGATGAAAATAAAAACTAATCCTTCTGCTAAAGAGATTTATTTTTGGAATTTACTGGGGAATTTAGCAGCTTCAGGAGTTTCTGTCCTTTATCTACTGATTGTAACAAGATTAACTTCTGCCAAAGTAGCAGACCAATTTAGCTTGGCGAATTCCATTGGGACTCTTTGGATTGTTATCGGACTTTTCCAAGTCAGAAATTATCAAGGAACGGATGTGAATCAAAAGCATTCTTTCATAGGATATTTTCAAACTAGGTTGATAACAATTTTAGCGATGTTGGTCACATTATATCCCTATTTATATATTGTCGGAGAAGGCCGTTATTCTTTTGAAACGATTTTACTGACATTTTTAATGATTTTGTATCGTATGTGGGATGCGGTATCTGATTTATTTCAAGGCTTATTTCAACAAAGAGAACGTATGGATATAGCTGGGAAAACAATGTTTTACCGTTATTCCACTAGTGTAGTTGTCCTGTTTCTTAGTATTTTGCTTTCGAAGTCTGTGATTGTAGGTTTATTTTCTTTAGTCATTTGGAATGGCTTAGTTATCATTTTTTATGAAACCAGTTTTCTTAAATATTTTGAAACGATTCAATGGAAAGAACTCTTCTCTAGCAATTACAAAAAAGATATAAAAGATATTTTTCTGGCTTGTTGGCCATTATTTGTGAATGGATTTATTTTATTATATATTTTAAACGAGCCTAAGATTATTATTGAAAAAGGCCTAAATCAAGGAGTTTTGCAGACTGGCATGCAACGTGATTTTAACATTCTTTTTATGCCTGTTTTTTTTATGAGTCTCATCATTTTAATGGTTAGACCCCTAATAACCCAAATGGCTATTTTGTGGAATCGAGAAAAGTATGTAGAATTTTCTCTAATTGTGAAAAAACTCTTGCTCTATTTATTTATAGGTGGGATAGCCGTTACGATAGTGGCTTACTTCATAGGCACCCCAATTCTTAGTTTGGTATTTGGAGTGGCGTTATCACAATACACTCTTCCTTTTGCAATTCTAATCTTTGCAGGAGTTTTATATGCTTTAGCCATTGTTTTTGAAAATATTCTAACCATTGTTCGAAAGCAACACTTATTAGTAGGTTTATATATCGTTTTATTAGTTATCACTAAGTTGGTAACAGAACCATTTATTTATCATTATCGTATGTTAGGTGCAGCACTCAGCTTTCTGATTGTTATGACCGCTTATTTAGTCGGTATTTTTGGCATTTATATGGTAGCTGGGAGAAAAAGGAAATAAGAATGAAATATGATTTAACTGTCATTATTCCCGTTTATAATACAGAAAAATATTTAAGAAGATGCTTAGATAGTATTGTCAATCAAGACAATTTAGAGAAATGCGCGATCCGCGTTATTTGTGTTAATGACGGGAGTACAGACCATTCGGAAGAGATTATTAAGGAATATGTTGAAAAATATCCATTTATTGAACTGTTTTCAAAAGAAAATGGAGGAGTGTCAGATGCAAGAAACTATGGATTAAATCAAGTTTGTGATAGTGAATATACCACTTTTATTGATCCAGATGATTGTATATATCCTAATTATTTAACGGAGTTTTTGTTAGCAAAAGGAAATGATGTTATTTATTTTGATTTTGATTTAATTGATAGTGATGAGAAATTGATAAAACATTTAAATGTCAATCCTTTCTTTAATGATAGTAAAGATTCAGATAATAATATTCGTTTATTCATGCTAACAAAACACGCTTCTTGGACTAGAATTTATAAGTCACATTTTTTTGATTTCAATTATTTTCCAAAAGGGAAAATTTATGAAGATGTTGCCTTAATGCCCTATATGACTTCAAAATGCACTAGTATTTCTTATATAAAAAAATATTTATACCGATATACAGTTGATACTTCTGGTTCAATCATGAATTCAAGCAAGTCAAATATTTTTGATATCTATGATGCTTTGGAATATCTGTTTGTTCTATTTGGTGATGATTTTGATAAATATAAAGAAGAATTACAATATTTGGCCTTGGAACATCTATGTGTTGGTCATACCTATAGATTGTTGAAATATCCAGAAGTGAAGAAACAAGATTTTAAAGATATTATCCTCTTTATGGAAAGGTACTTTGGAAAAAACTGGGAAAAGAATAAATATATCAAACAAGGTGTACAAAAAGTAAATATTCACTCTAAACTAGCTTATGTTGTACCATTGTTTTTAAAAGTATTGAAGAATGAGTGGTTTGGGTTGTTATTGTTGGCAAAAAAACGCTAATATTCTATTAAAAAAGATTGGAGAATGGGTAATTGTGATAAAGAAGTCTATTAATTGGTCGTTTATGTTCAATATAAAAGACTGGTTTTATTCTTTTGTATTGAATATAACAAAACGCTGGAAATATTTATTTGGATTATGGGGTCTGTTATTCCTTACTTATTTTTATTTAGGTGGTTCAACGGCTACCATTCCAAGGACTTTATTGTTTATAACAGGTTTGGTATTTAGCATAACTATTTGTTTACCTGGAAAATTGCATAATAAGGTATTTTGGAGTATTCTTTTTTCGGGGGGGCTTTTTGTTATTTTAACTCCTGTTTTAGATGTTCCTGATGAGACTGCTCATTATTCAAGAGCTTTGTACATATCAGAAGCGCACCTCTATCTTCCCAAAAAGTCTTCAGAGTTTAGAGTTTCTAAGGATGCTGTAGAAGCTGAAAAAGTATTTAAAAAACCGTTGATACATTCTGGGTTAGATAAAGTTAAGACCTCTTCACAAACTGCACGTTATCCTAAATTTTTAGCAACGAATGCTTCATCGTTTATTCCTTATTTACCCCAAGTATTTGGCTTGACAATCGCTAAGATTTTAGGATCAAGTGTTCTATCTTCAATCATTTTAGGGCGTTTATGTAATCTTTTGGCTTATGCGTTGTTAATTAGGTTAGCTATAAAAAAAGCTAAGGGGAAAGAATTATTGTTCGCAAGTCTAGGGATGCTACCAATGAGTGTATATTTAGCATCTTCTTTCAGTACAGACGGTATGGTGAACGGGTTTCTCTTTTTGATTATTGCTTTGTTTTGTGAGTATGTTCAAAAAGATAAGGTTTCTTTATTAGATATTCTATTATTTGCAACATTATGTTTAATAATGACTACCATGAAATTGCCATATGTATTATTGATAGGATTGTTATTATTTATACCAAAAAAGAAATTACCAGATCGGTATACTTATGTATTTATTATTGGGCTCATTTTGCTAGTAGGAATTTTAAGCTTCTTTTGGTTGCGTTTATCTAGTAATATTAATATGAATCAGGTAACTTCTGATGTAAACCCAGTTGAAAAGATTAAATACACAATAGGACATATGAATGAATTTTCAAGAATGATTGTGCAAGAGTGGGTGAATTTAATTCCAAATAAAATCCCTTCCCTGTTTACATTTGGCTGGTTAACCTATGGTTTAGGAAACTTACTATGGTTCTATTTAATATTTATCAGTTGTGTCATATTTATGATACCTCAATATAATCCTTTACCTAAAATTAGTAAATATGGAACTTTTTTAGTCGGTGTTGGAATTACGTTTGGCATTTTGATGACAGCCTATTTAATGTGGGGGAAAGTTAATGAAATTGCTATTCAAGGTGTTCAAGGTAGATATTTTACTGGGGTTATCTTACTTTTAGGTTTAACGTTTAATAGTATTAAGCTATTTGTGCCGATATACCCTACACTCTCTTCAGAAGAAGAGGAGAAAAGAGATACCTTTGTTTTATTTATTGCATTGGTCTTTATAATGATGTCTGTTGTGTTAACAGTACTTCAATATTATGGTCTTAAAATTTGATAGCTAAAGTTAGGAGTGATGTAAAATGAAAAAAGCACTAAGCGGTTTTGTTTTATTGATATTAATGACACTGTTAGGAGTTGAAAAGGCTAGCGCTGACAATGAAGGCTTAGAAATGTACCGTCTGTATAATCCAAATAGTGGCGAACATTTTTATACAGCTAATTGGAATGAAAAAGAAATGCTTTCAAGAGTTGGCTGGCGTTATGAGGGGAGTGGTTGGGTTGCTCCTTTGCAAGGACAAGATGTATATAGAATGTACAATCCTAATGCTGGCGATCATCATTATACTTTGAATGCTAATGAAAGAGATTTTCTGATTAAGTCAGGATGGAGATATGAAGGAGTGGCTTGGAAATCTTCTGGCCAGTATCCATTGTATAGACTTTATAATCCAAATGCTAGAGCAGGTAGTCATCATTACACATTATCTGAAGCAGAAAAAGTGCATTTAACTAACGTTGGTTGGCGTTATGAAGGTATTAGTTGGTATGCTATTGGGTTAGGAGCTCCAACCTCTCATCAATCGTCTTCTAATTCAGGAAATATAGCTAATCCAGAAATGTATCCAAATTGTGAAGCTGCTCGAAGAGCCGGTGTAACTCCTATTTATCGTGGACAGCCTGGTTATAGTAGTAAATTGGATAGAGATGGAGATGGGGTCGCTTGTGAATAGTTAGCAAATCATTTATTTTTAAATAGTCCTTTTAAAGTTAGGCTTTATTCCTAACTTTTTATTTTTATGTTAGAATATATTTAACGACATAAGGAGGCTAAAATGACAATTTCAATCATCGTTCCTTGTTTTAACGAGGAAGAGTCGCTTCAGTTGTTTTATGCGGAAATGGAAAAAATTAAATTTCAGCTAAATGATCATTTTGAATACATCTTTGTCAATGACGGCTCAAAAGATAGAACCTTAGCTATTTTACGAGAACTCAATCAGAAAAATAATAGTGTTCGTTATCTTTCTTTTTCGAGAAATTTTGGAAAAGAAGCAGCTCTGTATGCGGGTCTCAAACATGCAACTGGTGATTTAGTGACTGTCATGGATGCGGATTTGCAAGATCCTCCGGAACTTTTACTTACAATGAAATCCATGCTGGAGAAGAATCCAGATTTGGATTGTGTGGGGACACGACGGACAACGCGTGATGGAGAACCTCCAATTCGTAGCTTTTTTGCTAAGATGTTTTATAAATTGATCAATAAAATTAGTCAAGTTGAAATGGTGGACGGTGCGCGGGATTTCCGTCTCATGCGCCGACAAATGGTAGATGCCATTTTAGAAGTTTCTGAGTACAATCGTTTTTCCAAGGGAATATTTGCATGGGTTGGATTTAGAACGGAATATTTGGAATATAAGAATGTAGAACGAGTTGCAGGAAAAACCAGTTGGAGTTTCTGGCAATTATTGAATTATTCTTTAGAAGGGATTATCAACTTTTCAGATGCCCCTTTGACAATAGCTTTTTTGGGAGGTGTTGCTGCCTGTTTATTGGCATTCTTCCTTATCATGATTGTCATTGTTCGTACGTTGATTTTTGGCGATCCAACATCTGGCTGGCCTTCTATGGTGTCGATTATTCTTTTTCTAGGTGGTTTTCAGTTGTTGACAATTGGCATTCTTGGTAAATACATTGGGAAAATTTTCATGGAAACCAAAAAAAGACCAATTTACGTGATTAAAGAGAAGAGCGAGTAGAAAGCAGATTTTTTCTGCTTTTTTTGATATAATGAATTTATTGAATGTTTATTATTCAGAAAGGAATTTCAAATGATTTTAATTACAGGAGCTAACGGACAGCTTGGGACAGAACTTCGTTATCTTTTAGATGAACGCAACGAAGAGTATGTGGCAGTTGACGTGGCAGAAATGGATATTACAAATGCCGAAATGGTTGAGAAGGTTTTTGCAGAAGTGAAGCCAAGTCTTGTCTACCACTGTGCTGCCTATACAGCTGTGGACGCAGCAGAAGATGAAGGTAAAGAACTGGATTATGCAATCAATGTCACAGGAACTGAAAATGTTGCTAAAGCAGCAGAAAAGCATGGTGCAACACTTGTTTACATTTCTACAGACTATGTTTTTGCTGGAGATAAGCCAGTTGGGCAGGAATGGGAGGTAGACGATCAACCAGACCCTCAGACAGAATATGGTCGCACGAAGCGCATGGGAGAGGAATTGGTTGAGAAATATTCTAGCCGTTTCTACATTATCCGCACAGCTTGGGTCTTTGGAAATTATGGAAAGAACTTTGTTTTCACTATGCAAAATTTAGCGAAAACACATAAAACTCTGACTGTTGTCAATGATCAACACGGTCGTCCGACTTGGACGCGTACGTTGGCTGAATTTATGACGTACTTAGCAGAAAATCAAAAAGAATTTGGCTATTATCATTTGTCAAATGATGCCACAGAAGATACGACTTGGTATGATTTTGCAGTGGAAATCTTAAAAGATACAGATGTCGAAGTTTTGCCAGTGGACTCTAGTAAGTTTCCAGCGAAAGCGAAGCGACCACTCAATTCTACCATGAGTCTAGCTAAAGCTAAGGCAACCGACTTTGTCATCCCAACTTGGCAAGATGCCCTCAAGGAATTTTATAAACAAGGAAAGAAATAAGGTAGAAGCAGCCGAAAGGTTGCTTTTCTTTTCTATTTTATGTTACACAAACGATTTATAAAGTGATATAATAGATTAGATTGCAAAATCTTGAAATGAGGAAAATCATGCAACATGTATTCATCATAGGAAGTCGTGGCCTTCCTGCTAAATATGGTGGATTTGAAACCTTTGTTGAGAAATTAGTGGAGAACCGCATATCTCCTCAAATCCAATACCATGTAGCTTGTTTATCAGATGATGAAGCTTATCATCATTTTGATTGCAAAGGCGTAGACTGTTTTACGATTAAAGCACCAAAACTTGGTCCAGCTCGTGTTATTGCTTATGATATGATGGCAATCAACTACGCACTTACATTAGTCAAGCAACAACAGATTGAGCGTCCTATTTTCTATATCCTAGGAAATACAATCGGAGCTTTTATCGCACCTTTTGCTCGAAAAATTCACCATGCTGATGGTATCTTTTATATCAATCCTGATGGACTTGAGTGGAAACGTGCTAAGTGGTCTAAGCCCGTTCAAAAGTACCTCAAATATTCTGAAAAAGTGATGACCAAGCATGCAGATTTGGTGATTTCGGACAATCAAGGAATTGAAAGCTATATCCAGAAAGCTTATCCGTGGGCTAAAACCACTTTTATTGCCTATGGAACCGATTTACGCTTGTCATCTTTAACTGCTCAGGATGAGAAAGTCCGACACTTTTTTGACACGTGTGCAAGTAAAGAAAAACATTATTATTTGATTGTTGGGCGTTTTGTTCCAGAAAATAACTATGAAATCATCATTCACGAGTTTATGAAGTCACAGACGCAGCGAGACTTGCTGATTGTCTGCAATCATCAAGGCAGTGCTTATTTTGAAGAACTACAACAAAAAACAAATTTTGACCGAGATGAGCGGATTAAGTTTGTCGGTACTGTTTATGATCAAGATTTATTGAAGTATATTCGCAATCAAGCGTTTGCTTATATTCATGGTCATGAGGTCGGCGGCACCAATCCTGGTCTCTTAGAAGCCTTAGCTCAGACAGATTTGAATTTGATCTTGGGTGTGGACTTTAACCGACAAGTGGCAAAAGAAACAGCTCTTTACTGGGATAAGAAAGAAAACAGCCTAGTTGATTGCATTCATCAGGTAGATAAACAGTCCGACTTTTCAGATCTAGGTCAAGCTGCGAAAGAAAACATGAAAGAACACTACACTTGGGAAAAAATTGTGGGTGAATACGAGGAATTATTTTTATCATGAAAGTGACTATTCTCATGTCCACCTACAATGGTGAACGGTTTTTAGCAGAACAAATTGAAAGTATTCGGCAGCAGACCCATACAGACTGGCAGCTGTTAATCCGAGATGATGGTTCTAAAGACAGGACGCGTGAGATTATTCAAGATTTTTGTCAAAAAGATAATCGCATTCATTTTGTGAATCCTGATAGCGTTGAAAATCTTGGTGTTATCAAAAGTTTCTTTTATCTTTTGAAATATCAAGAGTCAGATATTTACTTTTTTAGCGATCAAGATGATGTCTGGCTACCTGAGAAAGTAGAAATGCAGCTAGAAGAAGCGATTAAACACGATACCAGTCAGCCTTTGCTGGTTTACACGGATTTAAAAGTTGTAGATCAAGAGTTAAATGTCGTACATGAAAGTATGATTCGTACACAGTCTGACCATGCAAACACGGAACTGCTCCAAGAATTAACAGAAAATACTGTTACAGGCGGCGTTTCGATGATTAACCAAGCTCTGGCTGACTTGTGGACAGGCCAAGAAGCTCATGATCTTCTCATGCATGACTGGTATTTGGCTTTGCTGGCAGCAGCTTTTGGTCATTTAGTCTATATAGATCGACCAAGTGAATTGTATCGGCAACATTCAAATAATGTTTTAGGTGCAAGAACACTCAGAAAAAGAATGCAAAATTGGATTCGCCCGCATATCCTCTTTGCAAAATATTGGAAATTGATTCAAGATAGCCAAGAACAAGCAAGGAATTTATTAGCTTTGCCTTTGGCTACTCAAAATAAAGAACTGATTGAAAATTTTGTGACAATCATGGAAGTCCCGTTTATGGAACGCTTGCGTCGTCTTCAAAAATATGGTTATCGAAAGAATCGTGCCTTCCACACTTTTGTCTTTACAACACTCATTCTTACAAAATTTGCTTATAAGGAGTAATGATGGACTTATTTAGTCGAAAAAATATGATTCTCTTACGCGAGATGATTAAAACAGATTTTAAATTACGGTATCAAGGAAGCTTGATTGGGCATTTATGGTCCATTTTGAAGCCCTTGCTCTTATTTACGATTATGTATTTAGTTTTTGTGCGCTTCTTGAGATTTGATGATGGAACGCCACATTATGCTATCGGTCTTTTAATCGGTATGGTAACTTGGAATTTCTTCTCTGAAGCTACAAATATGGGGATGATGTCTATCGTTTCTCGTGGTGATTTGCTTCGGAAACTGAACTTTTCAAAAGAGATTATTGTTATTTCTTCAGTTGTTGGTGCAGCAATTAACTACTCTATTAATTTATTGGTCGTTTTCATCTTTGCTTTGGTTAATGGAGTAGCAGTATCCATTGGCTGGCTTACAGTTATTCCATTATTTGTTGAATTGATTTTATTTTCAACAGGAATCGCTTTTGTGTTGGCGACGTTATTTGTTAAATATAGAGATATTGGTCCGATTTGGGAAGTGGTGATGCAAGCAGGAATGTATGCGACACCTATTATCTACTCTCTTACCTTTATTTTGCAACGTGGTCAGGTAACAATTGCAAAACTCATGATGCTAAATCCTTTGGCACAGATTATTCAAGATTTGCGGCACTATATTGTTTTTTCAGGAAGCATGCGTGGCTGGGATTTAATTGGTCATAAAGGTGTTGCTATGGTACCCTATATTCTTCCTTTCTTTATCTTTGGAATTGGGTATTATATTTTCCACAAAAATGCTAAGAGATTCGCGGAGATTTTATAATGTCAGATAAAAAAATTGCAGTAAAAGTTGATCATGTCAGCAAGTATTTTAAACTTCCTACTGAAGCAACGCAAAGTTTACGTACCAATTTAGTCAATTATTTTAAGGGAATTAAAGGCTATACGGAACAACATGTTTTAAAAGATATTAACTTTGAGGTCGAAGAAGGTGATTTCTTTGGGATTGTTGGCCGTAATGGTTCAGGAAAGTCCACTCTTTTAAAAATCATTTCTCAAATTTATGTCCCTGAGAAAGGAAAAGTCACTGTTAATGGGAAAATGGTTTCTTTTATTGAACTTGGTGTCGGCTTTAACCCAGAATTAACTGGACGTGAAAATGTCTATATGAACGGTGCCATGCTTGGTTTTACAACAGAAGAAATTGATGCTATGTACGATGATATCGTTGATTTTGCTGAGTTACATGAATTTATGAATCAAAAACTGAAGAATTATTCAAGCGGAATGCAAGTTCGTTTGGCGTTTTCGGTCGCGATTAAAGCACAAGGTGATGTTCTCATTCTTGATGAAGTTCTTGCAGTCGGTGATGAAGCTTTCCAGAGAAAATGTAACGATTATTTCTTAGAACGAAAAAAATCTGGGAAAACAACCATTCTTGTTACGCACGACATGGGCGCTGTTAAGAAATATTGCAATAAAGCTGTTTTGATTGAGGACGGATTGATTAAGGCGATTGGAAATCCGGATGATGTTGCGAATCAATATAGCTTTGATAATGCGATTCAACCAACACAAGAAAAAGCTGCTGCTTCAGAGAATAAAACGAAACAAGTTGCATTGGTTGAAAATTTTGAAGTAAAATTGTTATCTCCAAATCAAGTAACACCAGACGATGAATTGAAGTTTGAATTTACTTTTACACAGCTTCAAGATATTAAGACTCATATTGCTATGTCGTTCGTTGATATAAACACTAATTATGGCTATTACAATGATAATTCTATGGATTTAAAAATTAGTGGAACAGGAGAAAAGAAAGTCATCTATACATGCAAACTTCCTTATTTAAATCATGCTCGTTTAAGATTGGAAGCAACCATTCGTGATTCTGACAAACGTGTTTTAGCCTTTGCCGTATCTTCAAAAGCTCCAATCGTCTTTATTGAACGGAATGATATTCCAGAGGATGACGAATCAGCACTAGATTCGGCAACAGGTTTACTTGTTAGAAATGGAAGTTGGCAAGAATCGCACACATAAAACTTTACAAAGCGAGGGCTTAATATGGTAAAGCGTATTTTATTTATCTCTCCAACTGGAACTTTAGATAATGGAGCCGAGAAATCAATAACGAATTTAATGGTTTATTTATCTGAAATAGGCTATGACATTTACAACGTCTATCCTGAAAACGGGCACCCAACTCATGCAAGTTATGAAAGCAAGCTGTCGAATGCCAATGTTCATTTATTTCCACTATCTACGATAAAATGGTGGTGGGAAGAAGCACCAGGCGATCGTCTCTTTTCTAAGGAAGAAAGGGTAATATATTATCAAAAGAATATTAAAGAAATACGGGATATTATTGTTGAGCAAGATATTAATTTAGTTATTTCTAACACAGCAAATGTTTTTCAAGGAGCTGTAGCTGCAGCCTGTGAGAATATTCCACATTTTTGGCTTATTCATGAATTTCCAGAGAGAGAATTTCAATATTATACTAAAAAAATGAATTTTATTTTTGAGAATTCGGATAAAGTTTTTTCTGTACGAGGAAATCTAGCTCAAACATTAGCTGCGCTAAACAACAATCCTGCTAATTTAGAAACATTTATTCCTTACACACAATTTACATCTGAAGTTTTGGGCAAGTCTAATCAAAGAAGAATCGTATCAATTGGTGTCATAAATGAAAATAAAAATCAAATTGAGCTTCTCAAAGCCTATAAAAAACTGAGTCGCTATGATATTCCCTTAATTTTTATTGGCGGCTGGCAAAAAGAGGCGAAAAAGGAATGCGATGCTTTTATTGAGAAGTATGAATTAACTAATGTCCAATTTTTAGGTTATAATGACCAGCCGTGGACAGAAGTGACAGATTCAGATATTTGTGTGTACACCTCTAAATCCGAAGCCTTTCCTCTTGTTTTCATTGAATCTATTTTAAGGGGAGTTCCTACAATAGTTTCAAATAATAATGGCTATAAATCAGTGAAAGAGTATTTTGATGTAGGTACAACCTATCAGCTAGGAAATATTGATTCATTGGCTGATGAGATGGCAGATGTTCTTGAAAATTTCGATATAAATAAGAGTAATGCAGTTCTTGCAAGTGAGAGAGCTAAACAGCTTTACACGCTTGATAAGTGTTATGATAATTTACTTGCACATCTAGCATCTCTTTCAACAAGAACAGAGAAATCACTACAAGCTATTAGCTCCTTGCTAGGAGAAACGTTGCCAAATCATTCCATATTGAATATAAAGAAGCAGCGTATTACGATTTTTTATGCACGGGCAGATGAAGAATTTTCGGAAACAAATAGTCTGAAATTCCCATTACAGTATGCAGATGAGCTTTATTTTCAGATTCCACATGAAGCAGCTAGATTGAGAATTGATTTATCTGAGATTCCCAATTATTATAAAAACGTTAGTCTAAAAACTTATCATAAACAAACAGAGTTGAAAGTTGCCTTTACAAACGGACTCTTGCTTTCTAATGAATTGCTTTTCGGGAAAAATGATCCTCAACTTCATTATCAGATTGATGATGTTGAGGATTCAGAATTTCTTTTTTCGTATGAAATGAAAGATATTTCTGATCCTATGAAAGAAGGTTCAGTTTTGACTGAACTATCAGAGGCGAATGAAGTTAACCAGAAATTGCTGGAGAACATTACGAATTTGGAAGAGCGTATTCACCAGTTAGAATGTAATTATCAAGAATTAGTTCATGAACACAATGCGGTTATAGGGAGCCGACGCTGGATAATTCCGACTAAAATTATTAACTTCTTTAGGAGAAGACAATGAAACGATTATTAATTTATGTTCATTTTAACAAATACGACCATATCAGTCGACATGTATTTTACCAAATTGAACATATGCGACCTTTATTTGAAAAACTTATTTTTATTTCAAATAGTCAGTTAAGCCTATCTGAAGTGGAAAAACTTCGTGACAAAAAGCTGATTGATGAATTTATTCAACGTGAAAATACTGGCTATGATTTTGGAGCTTGGCATGATGGCATGGCTTTAGTCGGTTTTGATAAGTTGAAAGAATATGATTCAATTACCGTAATGAACGATACCTGTTTTGGTCCACTTTGGGATATGGAACCTATTTATCAAAGATATGAGTCTGATCCAGAAGTAGATTTTTGGGGAATGACAAATCATCAAGAAGTAAAACAAAGAAATCTGTTCATTAATGAGCATCTTCAATCTTATTTTATTTCTTTTAAAAAGAGAATCGTTCAGTCAACTGTATTTCAAAACTTCTGGCAATCAATTGAAAATTATATAGATGTACAAAAGGTTATTGATAATTATGAGACCCAGTACACTAAGAAATTTGTAGATGCAGGTTTTAAATACCAGACAATTTTGGATACAGTGCCTTTAAAGGATGACTTCTTCCATAGTAACTTCACAATTCATTATCCGCATGTTTTGTTGGAAAATCACGTTCCTTTTATTAAGATAAAAACGTTTGATTTAACTCAACATTTAGCCCCTTACTTACTGCAAGAGATTGAAAAGGTATCAGATTATCCGACAGAATTTATTTTATCTCACATGTCTGATATGAGTTTACCAACGCCTCCATATTTGCTTGATAGAAAAGTATTAAAAGATAATCAACTTCAGTATTCAAATCAAAAGAAAGTTGCGGTGCATCTCCATACTTATTATGTAGATCTTTTGGAAGTGTTTTTAACGGCTTTTGAAAATTTTCATTTTGATTATGATTTGTTTTTGACAACAGATTCTGAGAAAAAGAAAGCAGAAATTGAGAAGATTCTAACAGAACGTGGTAAGGTAGGCAAAGTTTATATTACTGGAAATCTCGGTCGTGATGTTATTCCGATGTTAAAACTCAAAAATGAACTATCAAAATATGATTATATTGGTCATTTTCATACGAAAAAATCTCCAGAATATCCGCATTGGGTAGGAGATTCATGGAGAAATGAACTTTTTGATATGTTAATCAAACCGGCGGATAAAATTATGGCTAGTTTGGAAAGTGATGAACGGTTAGGTTTAGTTATTGCTGATATTCCAACTTTTTTCCGTTATACAAAGATTGTTGATCCGTGGAATGAGAATAAATTTGCAGATGATATGAATTTACTCTGGGAACGAATGAATATTAAACGGTCTATAGATTTCAATCAATTAAATACATTTATCATGAGTTATGGAACCTTTATTTGGTTCAAATATGATGCTCTAAAGCCTTTATTTGATTTGAATTTGCAAGATGCTGATATTCCAGCAGAACCATTGCCTCAACATACCATTCTACATTCCATTGAGCGAATTTTAGTTTATTTAGCTTGGTCTCAACGTTATGACTATGCAATCTCTAAAAATGAGATTTATATCACTCCTTTTGTGGATAATATCGTTTTAAATATCCGTCCAGATACCCTGCCAAATACATATATAAACTTTGACAATATTGGCGGCATTAAAGGTGCTCTGAAATATATCTATCGTGGACCAGGGAGTGCTGTTAAATATTTGCTGAGAAGATTAAAAAGAAGAATTATTTCTTGAAGCTTTTCAAGTTGATTTTATCTTATAACAAACATTGAGGAAATTTCTTTATTAAAGACTACTTAGATTTGTCTTTTAGTAATTAAGATAAATCAATTTTATTGGGCAATCATTATGAAATTTTTAATTAAATATTATAGACAATTTAGTATATTGTTAATCAGCTTCTTATTTTTTAATGTAATAGGGGCTTGTTTAAATTTTATATTAGAAGAAAGTAAAAATATAACAATCAATTCATATCTAACGCTAGGCTTGTTATGTGTACTAGCAGTAGAAATATTTTTAGGATATGTTATATCAAAATTTGTAAATAAAAAATTATATGCTTTTATATTATTTATTTATATTGGCTATTTAATTTTTTCTTACTTGCTAGAAATGTCTATGCATTTGACGGTATCTTCTTATAATCTATGGGATTTTAAAGCTAATCACTTTTTACAATATAATTCGCTAGTTTTTATTATTCCTACATTGTTGATAGCAATTATTTTTAAATATATTCCTAAATTAAATAATATAAAATTCAATAGTTTGAGAATTGATAATGAAAATCATGATATTTTAGAAACATTCTTTTTATCACAGATATTATTGAATTTCGTATTATTAGATAGTAAAACATTAAACTTTCTTAAGCAGACTAGTTTTTTAAAGAAATTTATTGTTAATAATAAATTTCAAATAACCGATTACTTCGCTTTCTCTTTAATAGGATTACTGGTTTATTTAACGATTCTACTTATCATTCCTAGTTTTTTCTCAGTAAAAGCAATAAAGGATATTTGTAAAAATAAAGCTAGTTTTTCAGTTGCGAGCTTATTAAGTCTATTATTTGCGATTGTTTTTAATTTTACAATACAAAATAGTATAAGAGGGGATGCAGAATTTCGCCTTTCAACAGGAGCAACTCCATTTCAAATTATTATTTTCTTTGTTATTTTTTTGATTATCTATCTAATATTTAATCGTTTTTTAATTTCTACAATATTTATCTTATTAGTCATTAGTGGGGTGACAGTAGCAAGTAGCCTTAAATTCCAATTTCGTCAAGAACCGATATTACCTAGTGATATAGTTTGGTTAAAGGAGCCTAAACTACTATTAGAATTCATTAACGGATTTTCGTATATAGTATATCTTTTACTAGGACTTCTTGTAATAGTAAGTTTGTATTATTTTTTCAGAAACAAAATATTAGCAAGTAAGATCATACAAAATTACAAATATCGTTTCTCTATTTTGATGTTAACTGTAATATTTCTAACCTCAATTGTAGGGATATTTGCAAATAGAAAAGACGGTAAAATTCAAGAGAACATACCTATAATTTCTGTTCTTAATAATTATGAAGATTTGAATTGGTATGGAAACACGATAAATGCTCGCTCTCGTTCACTTGCATTTGTTTGGTTATCGCAACTGTCAGACAGCACCATGTATAAACCTCAGGGTTATAGTGCCGAAAAAATTAAAGCAATTGAGCAAAAATATCAAAAAGCTTCTCAAATTTTAAATACAGAACGAACAAATAAGATAGAAGAACAAACGGTTGTTTACATATTGAGTGAAAGTTTTTCTGATCCTGCTCGTGTTGAAGGGGTTAAGCTTTCTCAAAATCCTATTTCAAATATTCAAGACATTAAGAACCAAACTACGAGTGGTTTAATGAAATCAGATGGCTATGGTGGTGGAACAGCAAATATGGAGTTTCAATCGCTAACTGGTCTACCATTCTATAATTTGTCACCTAGTATTTCTGTTGCTTATACAGAAGTTGTTCCTAAAATGAACAAATTTCCTGTTATTAGCGACCAATTTGAAGCTAAGAATCGTATCGCTATTCACTTGGCTGCCCCAACAAATTATTCTAGAAATGTTATTTATAAATCTCTAGGGTATTCTAAGTTTGTTAGTTTAATAACAAAAGGACTAGATGTTCATTATCAAGGAGTAAATTATAGTGATAGTTCCTCTTATCAATTAATTCTTGATAATATGAAAGATAGCCAAAATCAATTTTTCTCTGTTATGACGATGCAAAATCATTCTCCTTGGAAAGAAGAAGAACCAAATAATATTGAAGCTTCTAATTCAAATTTTTCTAGTGATGAAAATGACCAATTAACTAACTATACTCGTTTATTATACCACACAGATGTAGCCACAAAGGATTTTCTTGATCAACTTTCAAAAATAAATAAAAAAATTACAGTTGTTTTTTATGGAGATCATTTACCAGGGCTTTATCCACAGTCGACTTTCAAAAATAATCCAGAGAGTCAATATTTAACAGACTATTTTGTGTGGAGTAATTATGAAACACCTAAATTGGACTATCCAATTGTAAATTCAAGTGACTTCACAGCTCTATTATTAGAACAAACCAATTCAAAAGTATCACCTTATTATGCTTTATTAACAGAAGTTTTACACAAAGCAAGTGTTGATAAAAAAGATTTGGATGAGGAGGGGCGGCAAATTGCAGAAGACCTGAAACTTGTTCAATATGATATGGTGGCGGGTAAGGGCTATTTGTCAAAAGATTTTTTTAAAGTACATAGTGAGTAAAAAGCTATAATAAGTAGCTCTACAAATCTCTATAGTTGGCTAAAAATTCAACTATGGAGTTTTTTCTTATGAAATAAGTTATGAATAGAATATAACAATATGTAAAATTGATTTTGTCATTATTTTTTGTCGAAAAGAATTCTTCATCTTTTTATGGCATAAAAAGAAATTGACATCAAGAACAATAAAATTTTCTTTGGTATGTTAAAAGTTAAGATGCTTTATAGATTTGAAAACAGATTTAATTACTAAACGAGTTAGAATTAGTTAATTCAATGATTACAACAAAGTTAGAACCCAAAACAAAAGGACTAAATCCAATACAGGCTTCAGTCCTTAAATCAACTATTTTAGCTTTCTTTTTAGTTTTTAATCAAAATAGAGCAGATCTTTACTTGTATTTGTAAAGACTTCAAAGCCATCTTTTGTAACATGACCGCAGTCTTCGATACGAACGCCAACTTTTCCTGGAATATAAATTCCAGGCTCGACAGAGAAACACATACCTTCTTCGATAACCATATCATTTCCTTCCATGATAGATGGAAATTCATGTACGCTCATACCGATACCATGTCCCAGACGATGATTGAAATATTCACCATAACCGGCTTTTTCGATGACTTCGCGTGCTGCGCGGTCTACTTCATGAGCTGTTACTCCGGGCTTGATGAAGTCAAGAGCTGCCCGTTGAGCTTCAAGCGTTAGATTGTAAATGTCTTTTTTAAACTGATCTGGTTTTCCAACAGCAACTGTCCGTGTCATATCGCTGGCATAACCATTGACCATACAGCCAAGGTCAAATAGAAGCAGGGCATTGTTTTCGACTTTGTTTGCACCAGGAATGCCATGCGGATTAGCAGCATTATCACCTGTTAAAACCATAGTTTCAAAGCTCATCTCATATCCGAGTTGTTTGATACCAAAGTCAATTTGAGCAATAATATCTGTTTCTGTTTTATCGAGAGAAATAGTCTCAAAACCAATTTTAACAGCTTTATCTGCGTATTCTCCTGCGACAAACATTTTCTTGATTTCATCGGCTGATTTGATGAGGCGCATACGATTGATACATGGGGTTAAGTTTGTAAATTCAGCTTGTTCAAAAACGGTCCGCAATCCATTGTATTTGGTCAAAATCAAGTTATCAAATTCAACAGCAGTTTTGCGGGCGCTGTCCGCTGGTAAGGCTGCTTTGATTTTTTTCCAAGGATTCTCAGAGTCAACATAACCTAGAACCTTGAAATCAACAATTACACTAGCACGTTCTACTTCAAGAGCAGGAACAAAGAGTAGTGGTTCATGATTTGTGAAAATAAAAAGAAACATCTGACGTTCATGAGGGTCGCTATAAAATCCTGTTAAATAATTAATCGTGACAGGATCAGAAACTACGGCAACATCTGCTTTTTCTGTTTCCAGATAAGAAATAATTTGATTTATTTTGGTCATTCTAGTACCTTCTTTCTACCCCTCTATTTTTGCAAAAAAATAGGTAAAAATCAAGAGGACAGTAAGAACTTTTTTTCACTTCAGAAATTTTACAGATTGGGTACATTTTTCTTGTAAAATCATTGGTAAAATTGCTAAAAATTTGCCTAAAAAACAAGATTTTTCAAAAAGTTATCAAAATGCTTGAAAGTGTTTCCAATAAGTGATAAAATGAGTTTGGTAGGAATGTGAAAACGATATTTTCAATATAGAAAGGAAGAAGCATGAACACAGACGATACAGTAACCATTTATGATGTCGCGCGTGAAGCGGGAGTTTCAATGGCAACCGTTAGCCGTGTGGTAAATGGAAATAAAAATGTAAAGGAAAATACAAGAAAAAAAGTCTTGGAAGTGATTGACCGCTTGGATTACCGACCAAATGCGGTAGCGCGTGGTCTTGCTAGCAAAAAGACGACGACTGTTGGAGTTGTCATTCCAAATATCACAAGCAGTTATTTTGCAACGCTTGCAAAAGGGATTGACGACATTGCAGAGATGTATAAATACAATATTGTTTTAGCAAATAGTGATGAAGATGATAACAAGGAAGTTTCTGTTGTCAATACTCTGTTCTCAAAACAAGTAGATGGTATCATTTTTATGGGCTATCATTTGACAGAGAAGATTCGCTCCGAGTTTTCTCGTTCGCGGACGCCAGTTGTGCTTGCAGGCACGGTTGATGTGGAGCATCAATTACCAAGTGTGAATATTGATTATAAGCAAGCAACCATGGATGCAGTTGAACGTCTTACAAAAAATAATCAAAAAATTGCTTTTGTAAGCGGACCTTTGGTGGATGATATCAATGGTAAGATTCGTTTAGCTGGCTACAAAGAAGCTTTGAAGAAAGCCAAACTTACTTATAGTGAAGGATTGGTTTTTGAGTCAAAATACAGCTATGATGATGGTTATCAATTAGCAGAACGGGTCATTGCTTCCAAAGCCACAGCAGCTTTTGTGACTGGTGATGAGCTGGCGGCTGGGCTGTTAAATGGTTTATCAGACAAGGGTGTAAATGTACCAGAAGATTTTGAAATCATCACTAGCGATGATTCGCAGGTAGCACGCTTCACTCGTCCAAATTTGACAACTATTGGTCAACCTTTGTATGACCTTGGTGCAATTAGTATGCGCATGCTGACTAAGATTATGCACAAGGAAGAGCTGGAAGAACGCGAAGTAGTATTAGCTCATGGTCTTATTGAGCGCCGTTCAACAAGAAAGTAAGTAGAGTTAGACAGAACTTGAAATTTTCAATTTTAAGTTTGTTGTCCAATCATTTTGCTACTCGTTTATTATGAGAGTAGTTTATGTCTGAGATACTAGTGTCTCAGACTTTTTTGTTTTCAAGAGGCTTTATACCTTTGTGGTTTTATTTTTTCTATCTTTTGGGTATAATAGAAGATATGAAAGTATTACTGTATTTAGAAGGTAAAGCGGTTTTGGAAAAATCAGGCATTGGACGAGCTTTGCAACATCAGATGAAAGCTCTAGATTTGGCTGGAATTCCCTACACGACCGATTCTTCAGGAGATTATGATGTGGTTCATATCAATACTTATGGGCCTAGAAGTTTGCGACTTTTGCACAAAGCAAAAAAACAAGGGAAAAAAGTGATTATGCATGGGCATTCGACTAAAGAAGATTTTCGCAATTCCTTTATCGGGTCAAACTTTTTTGCGGAAGCCTTTGGAAAATATCTAGCTCACATGTACCAAATGGCGGATTTTATCATTACACCGTCTGAGTATTCCAAAAAGTTGATTCAGGGCTATGGCGTGACAACACCAATTGTGGTGGTTTCTAATGGGATTGACCTTCAGAAATATAAAAAAGATCCACATAAAGAAGAAGTATTTAGAAAACATTTTCATATCCAAGAAGGAGATAAGGTGGTTGTGTGTGCGGGACTTTATTTCAGACGCAAGGGAATAGAAGACTTTGTAGAAGTAGCACGCAGAATGCCAGATGTACGCTTTATCTGGCTGGGCAGCATTAACAAGTGGATCATTCCACGGAAAATCAGAAATCTTGTACTTTTTAATCATCCTAAAAATGTTGAATTTCCGGGTTATTTTAAAGGTGCTGTTTTTGAAGGAGCTATGAGCGGTAGCAGTCTCTTCTTTTTCCCCAGTTATGAAGAAACAGAAGGGATTGTGGTGCTAGAGGCGTTGGCTAGTCATCAGCACGTAGTTTTGCGAGATATTCCTGTATATGAGGGCTGGATTGATGAACAATCGGCTGAATTGGGACACAATGTAGATGAGTTTGTAGACTCTATCCAAAAGATTTTGGATAGAAAGGTGGATAAGCGAGAAGCTGGCTATAAGGTAGCGCAGAGTCGTTCAATTGATGATGTGGCTTATAAGCTTGTGGATGCTTATCGAGAAGTATTGGAGATGTAGCATGCGAATTGGTCTTTTTACGGATACCTATTTTCCTCAGGTTTCAGGAGTGGCAACCAGTATTCGGACATTAAAAACAGAATTAGAAAAGCTAGGACATACCGTTTTTATTTTTACAACGACAGATAAGGATGTCAATCGTTATGAGGATTGGCAGATTATTCGAATTCCCAGCGTGCCGTTTTTTGCCTTTAAAGATCGGCGAATTGCTTATCGCGGTTTTTCAACGGCTTTAGAGATTGCACGTCAATATCAATTGGATATTATTCATACTCAGACTGAATTTTCTTTGGGTTTGTTGGGTGTTTGGATTGCGAAAGAGCTGCGGATTCCAGTTGTTCATACCTATCATACACAGTATGAAGATTATGTACGTTATATTGCTAAAGGTATGGTCATTCGTCCTAGTATGGTCAAATACATTGTTCGTGGATTTATGAGTGATTTGGACGGTGTGATTTGTCCGAGCGAGATTGTCTATGATTTACTCATGAAATACAAAGTAAAAGTAGAAAAACGGGTTATCCCGACTGGAATTGAGTTGGCCAAATTTGAACGTCCAGAAATTACTGCTGAGAATATTGCTGATTTACGAGAAAAATTAGGCATTTCAAAACAAGAAACCATGTTGCTTAGCTTATCACGCATTTCTTATGAAAAAAACATTCAGGCAGTTTTAGCTGCTCTGCCAGCTGTTTTGGAAGAAAATCCAGATGTGAAGTTGGTAGTGGCAGGAGACGGTCCTTATTTGTCTGACTTAAAAGCGCAAGCCAAACGGTTGAACATTACAGATGCAGTGATTTTCACAGGAATGATTGCACCAAGTGAAACCGCATTGTATTATAAAGCAGCGGATTTCTTTATTTCTGCTTCAACGAGTGAGACACAGGGCTTGACATATTTAGAAAGCCTAG
The DNA here is from genome assembly GCF_001814695.1 of Streptococcus sp. HMSC066E07. Taxonomy (NCBI): domain Bacteria; kingdom Bacillati; phylum Bacillota; class Bacilli; order Lactobacillales; family Streptococcaceae; genus Streptococcus; species Streptococcus sp. HMSC066E07. Next base: position 3,959 of record NZ_KV817410.1, on the reverse strand, counting down.
CGAGTGGCACTCCTATTATTGCTCACGGAAATCCTTATCTGGACAACGTTATCAATGACAAGATGTTTGGAACGCTTTATTATGAAGAACGTGATTTGGCAGGAGCGATTTTGGAAGCTGTTATTGCAACACCGGATTTGGATGAGAAAAGTCTCGCTGCAAAATTATACGAAATCTCTGCTGAAAACTTCGGCCGTCGTGTCTATGAATTTTATTTGGATTTAACCATTTCAAAAGATTTCAACAATGATTTGCATCCGGAAGAGTCTGTTAGTAAGCGATTAGCGAAATCGGTTATCTATCTTCCTAAAAAAGCGATTGCTCTTCCTGTAAATGGTTCAGCACGAATGTTTAAAGCGTCTAAACGACAAATCAAAAATATACAGAAATACCTGAAATAAAATTCCAAAACTAGCGAGGTGGGAAAATGAAACGCGATCTTCCTTTTTTAGCCGTACTACTCTTTTTCTATTTGTTATTTTATGGAATTGTTTACGTGATACCGATGGACGAATTGTTACGAAAGGGATTGGTGGTGAATAATGTTTTGATATATTCACCGCTGGCAACATTCCTTGTGGGAGCTGTCTATGCTGGACTATATGGTTTTTCTTGCCGTTTTTTGCTTTTAGCAACGCTTATGTTCTTTGTGACGATTATGATCTTTGGTGAATGGATTTTACTGTATCATGCAGCCTATTTTATCTGTTTATTGGTGGGGATGCTGTTAGGTTATGGGATATTTCGCTGGAGAAAGACAAGTAAATGAACATCTAGTAGTTCAGAGCATTTGCTTCTTTAGGAAATTACTACAGTAGCAGTGAAAAGTTAAGACAGGTGTATTGCGTTTCATAGTTTTTCCTAAAAATTCAATGAATGGTCTAAGACGCTTTTGTCTGGACTATTTTTTGATATGAAAGCCTGTCTTTGCTGTCATATTTTTAACATATTTGTTTTAAATTTGTAAAGTAAAGAAATGATGTGTTATGAGTTGAATTGGTAAATTTTAAGGAAAATTTGGTATAATGAAAAGATAGAAAAAGGTGAATAGAATGAAAAAAATATTAGTTGTAGATGATGAGAAACCAATCTCAGATATTATAAAGTTTAACATGGTAAAAGAAGGTTATGAAGTAGTGACAGCCTTCGACGGTCGCGAAGCGTTAGAAATGTTTGAAGCAGAACGTCCAGATATTTTGATTTTGGACTTGATGTTGCCCGAAATGGATGGTTTAGAGGTGGCGCGAACGATTCGGAAAACGAGTAATGTGCCAATCATCGTTCTTTCTGCCAAAGACAGTGAATTTGACAAAGTTATTGGTCTTGAAATCGGTGCGGATGACTATATGACAAAGCCTTTCTCTAATCGTGAGTTGCAGGCGCGTGTTAAAGCCATTTTGCGGCGGACAGATTTGACAATTGAAAATCAAGAAGCAGAAGCTGCTCTGACAGAAATTGTGATTGGAGATTTGCAGATTTTGACTGATGCTTTTGTCGTGAAAAAGCATGGCGAAGAATTAGATTTAACACACCGTGAGTTTGAATTGCTCTACCATTTGGCAACGCATATCGGGCAAGTGATGACGCGTGAACATCTGCTAGAAACGGTGTGGGGTTATGATTATTTTGGAGATGTACGGACGGTCGATGTGACAATTCGCCGTTTGAGAGAAAAGATTGAGGATATTCCTAGCCGACCAGAGTATATTTTAACACGGCGTGGCGTTGGATATTACATGAGAAACAATGATTGATAATATTAGACAATTTGTTGTATCAAAAGATTTTGTATTTGTCTTACTCATTTTAGGATTTATTTTGGTGATTACCTTGCTTTCCTTGGAAAACCGACGTGATAATGTTCGTATTCGCCAATTGAATCAAAAAGTGAAAGACTTAATTGCAGGAGATTATTCAGAAGTTTTAGATATGCAAGGTGGTCCAGAAATTACGGATATTACTAATAGTATCAATGATTTATCTGAGGTAATCCGTCTAACGCATGAAAATTTAGAGCAAGAAACTAAGCGCCTGTCGAGTATTTTATCCTATATGACGGACGGCGTTCTTGCGACCAATCGTCGTGGGCAGATTATCATGATCAATGATATGGCGACCAAGCAGTTGGGAGTTAAAGAATCTGAAGCACGAAAGATGAATATCTTAAAACTGCTGGATATCGAAGACGAATATGACTTACGAGACTTGATTACGAAAGTTCCAGAGCTGACCATTGATTCGCAGGATGAAAATGGAGAGTTTTTAAGTTTACGTGTTCGATTTGCCTTGATTCGGCGAGAATCAGGCTTTATTTCAGGGCTGGTTGCAGTGCTGCATGATACAACGGAGCAGGAAAAAGAGGAACGTGAGCGGAGACTATTTGTTTCTAATGTCAGTCATGAATTGCGTACTCCCTTGACCAGTGTCAAGTCTTATCTGGAAGCATTAGATGAGGGCGCTTTGTCTGAGCCAGTTGCACCAGATTTTATTAAGGTTTCGTTAGATGAAACCAATCGGATGATGCGAATGGTTTCAGACTTGCTGAGTTTGTCACGTATTGACAATGCTACCAGTCATTTGGATATTGAGCTGACGAATTTTACAGCTTTTATCACGTTTATTTTAAATCGTTTTGACAAAATCAGAAGTCAGAATGCTGATAAAAAATATGAAATCATTCGTGATTACCCCATTAACTCCATCTGGGTTGAAATTGATACGGATAAGATGACACAGGTGATTGATAATATCATCAATAATGCTATTAAATATTCTCCTGACGGCGGTAAGATCACAGTGAGTATGAAAACAACCGAGACCCAAATGATTTTGTCTATATCAGATGAGGGCTTAGGGATTCCTAAAAAAGATTTACCGAAAATTTTTGACCGCTTCTATCGTGTAGACAAAGCAAGAAGTCGTGCACAAGGTGGATCCGGATTAGGTTTAGCTATTGCTAAGGAAATTATTAAGCAACATCACGGATTTATCTGGGCAAAGAGCGAGTATGGCAAAGGCTCAACGTTTACAATCGTTCTGCCATATGACAAAGAAGCTGTCAAAGATGATGATTGGGAAGAAGATGAATTAGAAGGATAGCCATGAGCGAGAAAGGATTTAAGTATAGTATTTTAGCGTCAGGTTCTACCGGTAACTGTTTTTATTTAGAAACTCCAAAGAAGAAGTTGTTGATTGATGCGGGCTTGTCTGGGAAGAAAATTACCAGCTTATTGAGTGAAATTGACCGTAAACCAGAGGATTTGGATGCCATTTTGGTAACGCATGAGCATAAGGATCATATCCATGGTGTGGGCGTTTTGGCACGGAAATATCATTTAGACATTTATGCCAATCAAGAAACATGGAATGCTATGGAAGTAGCGCTTGGGAAGATTGATGTTAGTCAGAAGCACATTTTTGAAATGGGAAAAACCAAGACATTTGGCGATATTGACATTGAAAGTTTTGGTGTTAGTCATGATGCGGTTGCACCGCAATTTTACCGACTGATGAAAGACGATAAAAGTTTTGTTCTACTGACGGATACTGGCTATGTTAGCGATCGTATGGCGGGGATTATTGAAAATGCGGACGGGTATTTGATCGAGTCCAACCATGATATTGAAATCCTTCGTAGCGGAGCTTATCCTTGGAGCCTGAAGCAGCGGATTTTATCTGACCAAGGACATTTGTCGAATGATGACGGGGCAGAAACCATGATTCGTACGTTGGGTTATCGCACTAAGAAAATCTATCTAGGGCATCTTAGCAAAGAAAATAATACCAAAGAATTGGCTCATATCACAATGATCAATCAATTAGCACAGGCTGATTTGGCGGTTGAGCATGATTTTCATATTTGTGATACATCGCCAGATACGGCGACACCTTTAACAAATATTTAGGAGAAAGAATGCGAATTTTTTTCCCAATTGTCAAGTCAAGTGCAACAAAGTTGT